>DASURT010000137.1:0-5986 GCA_036375515.1 Sphingomicrobium sp. | reverse complement strand
AGTCGAGGAGAGGGAGGCGGCGCATTGCCGGCAGACACGGTCACGTCGCAAATCGACGCTTTCAGGGAGGCGGCGCTGTCGTGCCCGATCCCGGCCGCGGTCGAGCTGATCGGCGAGAAATGGGCGTTCCTGATCCTTCGCGGCGCACTCAACGGCTTGCACCATTTCGAGGAGTTCCAGGCGGGCCTCGGAGTGGCGCGCAACATCCTGTCCGACCGTCTGGCCAAGCTCGTCGCGGGCGGAATCCTCGAGCGGTCGCCGGACCCGACCGATCGTCGAAAGGTCATCTATGCGCTGACGGTCAAGGGGGAGGGCCTGCTGCCGGTTCTTCTGGCGCTTCGCCAATGGGGCGATCAATGGGGGTACGGGCAGACGGAGGTCGTGCTCGCCGACCGACGGGACGGCAAGCCGGTGCGCAGAATCGCGGTGCTCGCGCACGACGGGCGCGAGTTGGCCTTGCAGGATCTGATGTGGATCGACCGCGCGGGCGACCGGCATTCGATCACGGAGGCCGTCAAGACGGCCGCCGAATAGCTCAGGTGGATTGAGCACCATACTCGCTCATCCCCCGGATGAGCTGCGCGTGGTGCTTATTCGTAATCCCCGCCCGATGGCGTCGGCCGCGGCGGGGCGGCGGCGGTAAGACGCAGCGCCTCGGCCGCATCGCTAAGCGACGCCAGCTCCTCGGTTTCGTCCTCCTCGTCGATTCGGACCTTCTGCAGGTTCGTGACGACCGCTTCCTCGAGATCCTTCGGCTTGACCGTCTCTTCGGCGATCTCGCGCAGGGCCACCACGGGGTTCTTGTCGCGATCGCGGTCGATCGTGAGGTCGGCCCCGCCCGAAATCTGGCGCGCACGCTGGGCCGCGAACAGGACCAGATCGAACCTGTTCGAAACCTTGTCCACGCAATCTTCAACCGTAACGCGCGCCATTCATCGCTCCGAAAATGGAATTCCCGCCGGGGAATATGGGATTTCAGGAAGGCGGCGCCAATAGCTTGCGGGCTTTCAAAAAGTCAAGGAAAGCGGATCGATGGCCGACGACCTTGCCCAGCCTGAAGCGAGCGTCCGGGCGACGATGGTGGCCGGCAACCGGCTCGCGCTGATCGAATCCGGCGAAGGCCGTCTCCGCGCCCTGCTCGAGCTGATCGCCGGAGCCCGGACCAGCGTGAAGATTCTGTTCTACATCTTCAACCCGGATTGGGCGGGGGCGCTCGTCCGCGATGCCCTGGTCGAGGCCGCCCGGCGGGGTGTCGGGGTCAAGCTGCTGATCGACGGCTTCGGATCCGGCGCCCAGCCCAAATTCTTCGCCGATCTGGTCGAAAGCGGCGGTGAAACCTGTGTGTTCAACCCCTCCTACGGCCGTCGCTATCTGCTCCGCAATCACCAGAAGCTGGCGGTCGCCGACGATCGGATCGCGATCACCGGCGGCGCGAACATCGACGACGCCTATCTCAGCGACGAAGGGCCGCGCCACTGGCGCGACCTCTATGTCTCGATCGAGGGGCCGGCGGCCGCGTGTGCCGGCGACTATTTCGACGCGCTGTTCCGCTGGAGCACCAGGAAGAACGGGACGCTGCGCTCGCTTCGGCGGCTGGTCGGGCATCACAGCCAGTGGCGCGGGCCGATCCAGTGGAAGTTCAGCGGCCCCCTGAGCATGAAGAACTCGTGGTGGCGGAGCATCGGCCGCGACGTGAAGCACGGGATGACTCTGGAGATGATCTTTGCCTATTTCGCCCCGCCCGGAGCGATGCTTCGGCGGATCGGCCGGCTTGGCCGCCGGGGAAAGGCGCGAATCATCACCTCGGCCAGGTCCGACAACAATGCGACGATCGCGGCCGCCCGGCACAGCTACAGCCGGCTGCTTCGGCGGCACGTCGAAATGTACGAATACCAGGCCGCGAAGCTCCACACCAAGCTGGCGATGGTCGACGACGTCGTTTACCTCGGCTCGTCGAACTTCGACTACCGAAGCCTGTATATCAATCTCGAGGTGATGCTCCGGGTGAACGACGTCGCCTTCGCGACCCTGGTCCGCGGCTATTTCGATCGCGAGGTCGCGGGGTGCAAATGGATCACTCCGGAAGTTCACAAGCGGAGGGCGAACCCGTGGCGCCGCCTGAAGTGGGCGGTCTCGCACTTCCTCGTGAATGTCCTGGACTACACCGTCACCCGCCGGCTCAATTTCCGGCTGGAACGCTAATCCTCCCCGGAACGGGGAGGTGGCAGCCGAAGGCTGGCGGAGGGGTCGACCCCTCCACCACTCCGCTACGCTGCGTGGTCCCCCTCCCCGTTCCGGGGAGGATTATCACGATAGGCCCAGAACAGGGTCGCGGGCGGGACATTGACCCATTCGAACCCGCGCTCGATCCGCTCGAAATGCGGCTTGATGAAGTCGCGCACCTTGGGGCTGAACTGATAGACGAGAAACGCGCCGCCGGGCCGGATCACCCGGGCCGTCGCCTGCGCGATCGCATCGCCGACGCCGGGCGGAAGCGTCGAAAAGGGCAGTCCCGAAAGCACATAGTCCGCCTGGCCAAGGTCGCGCTCGGCCAGGATCCTTTCGACGTCGGCGGCCGATCCGGTGACGGTCACCAGCCGCGGGTCGTCGATCGATTCCCTCAAATAATCGGTGAAGTCCGAGTTGGTGTCGATCGTCAGCAGAGTCGCGTCCGGCCCAAGCTGGTCGAGCACCGGCCGGGTGAACGTTCCGACCCCCGGACCATATTCGACGAACAGCTTCGTATTGTCCCAGTCGACCGGCCCCAACATCTTGTCGATGAGGACTCGGCTCGACGGGATGATCGAGCCGACCATGACCGGATTCTTGAGGAATCCACGCAGGAATTGCCACTGCGGGCTGGGCGACCGCCGGTCGTGCCGGCGTTCGAGGCGCCGAGACCCTTTCATCGATCGTGCGGTGGATGTGGGCATGGATGGTCCGTCTGGGGCAAGCGAGCCAGCGATTGGCAAAAGCGCCGCGCCTTGGCAAGTTTCGTGACGACGAGTTGCGCCCGTGCTTCGTCATTGCGATGACGTGCCGTGGCTTCCATCGCTCGCAACCGGGGCGTCGGCTCGACCGCGCTGAGCGCGCCGCATTTCCTGCTGCTGTACGCGGCGATGCTCGTCGCCGCGGCCGGGAACACCGCGCTCCAGTCGGTCATGCCGTCGATCGGGCGCGAAATCGGGATCGCCGATTTCTGGGTCGCGATCGCCTACACCTGGTCGGCGGTGCTGTGGGTCGTGCTCGCGCCCTTCTGGGCGGAGAAGAGCGACCATCATGGCCGCAAGGCGCTCGCCATCATGGGGGTGAGCGGTTTCATCGTCTCGATGCTGCTGTGCGGCATCGCGCTGTTCGCGGGGCTGCATGGCTGGATCGGGGGAGCGCTCACCTTCGGTCTGTTCGCGATCTTTCGAGCGATTTACGGAGGGCTGGGGTGTGCGACCCCTTCCGCCACTCAGGCCTACCTCGCCTCCAGGACCCGGCGCGGCGGCAGGGTCGCGGCGCTTTCGGCGCTGTCCTCCTCGTTCGGCATGGGGACGATCATCGGCCCGGCAGTCGCCCCCTTGTTCGTCCTCCCGCTGGTCGGCCTTTCCGGCCCTCTGTTCGCCTTCGCGCTGATCGGAGCGGCGGTCGTGACGGCGATCGTCATCTGGCTTCCGAACGACCGCTACGGTCGAAAGATCGGCCACGGCGCCGCGATGAGCTACCCGTCGATCGCGACTCCGCCGACCGGCGCGAGCGTCATGGCCGCGACCGCGCCCAAGCGCGTCAGGCGGCTCAAATGGAACGACCCGCGGATCCGGGCGTGGATCGTGGCGGGGGTGGTCGCCGGCCACGCCCAGGCCGCGACCCTGACGTGCCTCGGCTTTTTCGTGATCGATCGCCTGAAGCTGGCGCCTTCGGGATCGGAGGGGCCGATCTCGATCGTCATGATGGCCGGCGCCGCGGCGACGCTGGGCGCCCAGTGGGGATTGATCCCGCGGCTCGGGCTCGCCCCTCGGGCGCTGATCCTCTGGGGCGCGTTGATCGCCGCCGCCGGCCTCATCGGCACGATGCTGTCGCGCGACCTCTATGGAATCACGATCGGCTTTGCCGTCGCCTCGCTCGGGTTCGGCTTCACCCGGCCGGGTTTCACCGCGGGGGCCTCGCTCGCGGTCCCGCTCGCCGAGCAGGGCGCCGTGGCCGGCGTGATCACCGCGGCGAACGGCATCAGCTTCGTGCTCGCCCCGGGAATCGGAATCGCGCTCTACACGCTCGCTCCGAACCTGCCGTTCATCGCCTGTGCGGCGCTCCTGCTCGGCCTGCTCGCCCTCGGCCGCGCGCGGCTGGACTCCTAGGGTCCTAGCCTTCGGTCTTCCCTCCCGGGCGCGGGTGGAGCATTCCGGGAAGCACGAAGCCGATCCCGCCAAGCGGCCGCGTGGCTTCGTTCTTCAGAAAGTCCTTAATCCGCTCATATTCCTCAAGCATCTCCGGTGTGACCGAAGCGCGCGTTTCGCCGAGCGCGGTCTCGAAGTCGGCCATCGTCACCTTCCCGATGTCGAGCCCGCGGCGGAGCGCCGTCAGTCCCGCCCGGCGAACGAGATCCTCAAGGTCGGCGCCGGTGAAGCGCTCGGTCCGGCGGGCCAGCGATTCCAGGTCCACGTCCTCCGCGAGCGGCATGTTGCGTGTGTGGATCGCCAGAATCCGCCGCCGCCCGGCCGTGTCGGGCGTGCCCACATAGATGAGTTCGTCGAACCGTCCGGGACGCAGGAGCGCCGGATCGACCAGGGTCGGCCGGTTGGTCGCCCCGATCACGACGACGTTCTGGAGCTCTTCCAGCCCGTCCATTTCGGACAGGATCGTGTTGACCACCCGCTCGGTGACCTGCGGCTCGCCGAGGCCTCCGCCCCTCGCCGGAACCAGGCTGTCAATCTCGTCGATGAAGATGATGGTCGGCGCCACCTGACGCGCGCGGGCGAACAGGCGGGCGATCTGCTGTTCGCTTTCGCCGTACCATTTGCTCAAGAGGTCCGAGGACTTGGTCGCGATGAAGTTCGCCTCGCTCTCGCGCGCCGCGGCCTTGGCGAGCAGCGTCTTGCCGGTTCCCGGCGGTCCGTAGAGCAGGAAGCCCTTGGCCGGGCGGATGCCAAGCCGGCGGAAGGCTTCGGGATGCTTCAGGGGAAGCTCGACGCCTTCGCGCAGCCGGCCCTGCGCCTCGTCCAGGCCGCCCACGTCGTCCCACCGGATCTGCGGCACCTCGACCATCACCTCGCGCATCGCCGAGGGCTGGACCCGCTTCAGCGCGTTCTCGAAGTCGCGGAGCTCGACCGACAGGCTGTCGAGCACCTCTCTCGGAATCGTTGCCTCGGCGAGATTGATCCGGGGCATGATCCGCCGCACCGTCTCCAGCGCCGCCTCTCGAGCGAGAGCGGCGAGGTCGGCTCCGACGAATCCGTAGGTGCGCCGGGCGAGGTCGTCGAGTTCGACATCCGGCGCCAGCGGCATGCCGCGGGTATGGATTCCGAGGATTTCGCGGCGGCCCGGCTCGTCGGGCACTCCGACGACGATCTCGCGGTCGAGGCGGCCCGGTCGGCGGAGCGCCTCGTCGAGCGCCTCGGGGCGATTGGTCGCGGCGATCACCACCGTGTTCTGCCGCGGCTCCATTCCGTCGAGCAGCGTCAGGAGCTGGGCGACCAGCCGTTTTTCCGCTTCGCCGGTCACCTGGCCGCGTTTGGGGGCGATCGAGTCGATCTCGTCGATGAAGATGATCGACGGCGCGGCCTGCGCCGCCTGCTCGAAGATTTCGCGCAGGCGCCGCTCGCTTTCGCCATAGGCCGAGCCCATGATTTCCGGGCCGGCGATGTGGAAGAAGCGCGCCGAGCTCTCGTTGGCCACGGCGCGCGCGAGCAGGGTCTTGCCGGTGCCGGGCGGCCCGTGCAGCAGAACGCCCCTGGGCGGATCGACCCCGAGGCGGTGGAACAGCTCCGGGTGGCGGAGCGGAAGC
>DASURT010000136.1:0-3412 GCA_036375515.1 Sphingomicrobium sp. | reverse complement strand
CCCAGGTGGTCCACCACCTGAACCAGGCCCTCAAGGCCAACAAGATGTTCAAGCGGGACATCGATTACATCGAGAAGGACGGGAAGATCGTCATCATCGACGAGTTCACCGGCCGGATGATGGAGGGGCGGCGCTGGTCGGACGGGCTTCACCAGGCGGTCGAGGCCAAGGAAGGAGTCCAGATCGAGCCCGAGAACCAGACTCTCGCCTCGATCACCTTCCAGAACTACTTCCGGATGTACCCCAAGCTCTCGGGCATGACCGGCACGGCGATGACCGAGGCGCCGGAGTTCTTCGACATCTACAAGATGAACGTCGTCGCGATCCCGACCAACGTTCCGGTGCTGCGGAGCGACGAGGACGACGAGTTCTACAAGAACATCACCGACAAGTTCACCGCCATCGCGGGCGAAATCCGCGCGAGGCAGGAGAAGGGCCAGCCGGTCCTCGTCGGGACGGTGTCGATCGAGAAGTCCGAGATGCTGTCCGAATATCTCCACAAGGAGAAAATCGAGCACTCGGTCCTGAACGCCCGCTTCCACGAGAGCGAGGCGCACATCGTCGCCCAAGCCGGCCGCATGGGCATGGTCACGGTCTCGACCAACATGGCGGGCCGCGGCACCGACATTCAATTGGGCGGCAACATCGACTTTCGGATCCAGGACGAGCTCTCCGAACTCGAGGACGGGCCGAAGAAGGACAAGGCGATCGAGCGCATCCGCCAGGAAGTCGCGGCGGAGAAGGCGCGGGTGCTCGAAGCTGGCGGCCTGTTCGTGCTGGGCACCGAGCGCCATGAGAGCCGGCGCATCGACAACCAGCTGCGCGGCCGCTCGGGACGCCAGGGCGACCCGGGCCTGTCGCGCTTCTACTTGAGCCTCGACGACGATCTCTTACGCATCTTCGGCCCGCAGACCATGTTCGCACGGCTGATGAACAAGAACCTGGAGGACGGCGAGGCGATCGTCTCACCGTGGATCTCCAAGGCGATCGAGACCGCGCAGAAGAAGGTCGAGGCGCGCAACTACGACATCCGCAAGCAGGTCGTCGAATTCGACGATGTGATGAACGACCAGCGCAAGGTCATCTACGAGCAGCGCGCGGACATCATGGACGCCGAGAGCGTCAGCGACGTGATCACCGACATGCGCGCCGAAACGGCCGCGGCGATCGTCGTGGTGAACTGTCCGGAGGGCACCTACCCCGAGCAGTGGAATGTCGAGGCGCTCAAGGAGAGCATCGACGCGGTATTCGGCCTGCAGCCGCCGATCGACGCATGGCTGGAGGAAGAGGCGGTCGATCCCGAGATGGTCACCGAGCGCCTTCAGACGATGGCGGAAGACTCGATGGCCGCGAAGCTCGAAGGCATGGAGCCGGAGCGCTGGAAGGACGTCGAGAAGCAGATCCTCATCCAGACCCTCGACCACCACTGGAAGGAGCACCTCGCGACGCTCGACGCGCTGCGCCAGGTGATCCACTTGCGCAGCTACGCCCAGAAGAAGCCGATCGACGAGTACAAGCAGGAGGCGTTCCTGCTGTTCGAGCGGCTGCTCGTCTCGATCCGCGAGGAAGTGACGCGAGTCCTGATGCGCGCCCAGGTCCAGATCGAGGAAACTCCGCCGCCTCCGGTGCTGCCCGATTTCATCACCCAGCATCTCGATCCGTTCTCGGGCGACGACGACACGGCCGACATCGACGCCGCGACCGGCGCGATCCTCTCGAACCTGCCACCCTTGAGCATCCCGCAGCCGCCGCTTCCGCGGCGCGAGCCGCAAGGGAGCACGGAAGCCGGCGGTGTGGTCGAGGCGCCGATCAGCCGCAACGCCCCGTGCCCGTGCGGTTCCGGCAAGAAGTACAAGCATTGCCACGGGCAGCTCGCGTAAGCGCCCCGCCCGCGAAGCAGGTGAAGGCGATCGACCGGAATCAGCTGAGGCGCGCCTACCGGCCTGACGAAGAGCAGGTCGCCGCCGAGCGCCTCGGACAGGCGAAGCTCGATCCGGAAGCCCTCGGAGAAGCGACCGCGACCGCCCGCGCCCTGGTGAAGGGCGTGCGCGCGCACAAGCCGTCGGGTATCGATGCTTTCCTCCACGCCTACGATCTCGGCTCGGACGAAGGTATCGCCATGATGTGCCTCGCAGAGGCGCTGCTGCGAATCCCCGACGCGCATACCGCCGACGAGCTGATCGCCGACAAGCTCGCCGGCCCGGACTGGTCGGACAAGCTCGGGGCGTCGGACTCGGCCTTCGTCAACGCCGCGACCTTCTCGCTGCTGCTGACGGGGAAGGTGCTCGAGGGCGCGCAGGACCGCTCCGACAACTGGAAGGCGGCGCTCGGCCGCGCCGTCGGCCGCCTCGGCGAGCCGGTGGTCCGCACCGCGGTTCGCGAGGCGATGAAGATCCTCGGCCGCAACTTCGTGTTCGGCCGGACGATCGACGAGGCTTTGAAGCGCGCCGAGCCGGAGCGGCGGCAAGGTCTCAGCCACAGCTTCGACATGCTCGGCGAAGCGGCCAGGACTCATGAGGACGCGGAGCGCTACGCCGAGGCCTACCGGGGCGCGCTTGCTCGCATCGCGAAGGAGGCGAAGGACGGCTTCCGAAAGTCGCCCGGAATCTCGGTCAAGCTGACCGCGCTCCACCCGCGCTACGAGTGGAGCCATGCCGACGAAGCCAGGGCGGCAATGCTGCCGGTCGTCCGCGAGTTGGCCCTGCTGGCTTCGAAAGCCGATGTGCACTTCACCATCGACGCCGAGGAAGCCGACCGGCTCGAGCTGCAGATGGACATGTTCGAGGCGCTGATCGCCGACGGCGAATTGTTCGCCCCAAGGAAAGACGGAAGCTCATGGGGCGGCTTCGGGATCGCGATCCAGGCCTACCAGAAGCGCGCCGCGCCTTTGTGCGACTGGGTCGCCGAAGCGGCGCGAGCGCATGGCCGCAAGCTGATGGTCCGGCTGGTCAAGGGCGCCTATTGGGACACCGAGATCAAGGCCGCGCAGGTGGCGGGCCTGCCCGACTATCCGGTGTTCACGCGCAAGGTCGCGACGGACGTTTCCTACATCGCCTGCGCGAAGAAACTGCTCGACGCAAGCGACGTCATCTACTCCGCCTTCGCCACCCACAATGCCAATACGATCGGCCAGGTGAAGGCGCTCGCGGACGGGCGCCCATTCGAGTTCCAGCGGCTGCACGGGATGGGCGAGGCGCTCTACGAAGAGCTGGCCGAGCTCGAGAAGGCGATCGGCGACACGCCGACGCCGGTGCGCATTTACGCACCGGTCGGAAGCCACAAGGAGCTGCTCGCCTACCTTGTCCGCCGGCTGCTCGAGAACGGGGCCAATTCGAGCTTCGTCAACCGGATCGCCGACGAACAGGTGTCGATCGACGAGCTGGTGAGGGACCCGGTCGCGGAGCTCGATGCG
>DASURT010000135.1:0-3500 GCA_036375515.1 Sphingomicrobium sp. | reverse complement strand
CTGGCGACGGCGGGCCTCGGCGGGCTGACCTACGGCCTGACCTTGTGGTCCGCACTGGGCCGTTTCACGGGTGAGGTCGGGATCGCGATCGCACTCGGAATTATCCTCACCTGTTCCTTCCTCCTCGCCGAAAGGCGGCGCAGGGATCGGGCCATGCTACCCCTCGCCCTGTTCGCCAGCCTGTGCTTCTCCGGGCTCAACCTGCTGACGTTCCTGCTCTACGGCGCGTTCAGCGCCGCGATGCTGCTGATCCCCTACGTGCTGATCACCAGCGGCGGCTATTCGCCGGTTCAGGCGGGCCTGGCGATGCTCCCGCTACCGGTCCTGATGACGTCCATCTCGCCGACGATGGGCGGCCTCAACGCCCGGATCGGACCCCGCATCCCACTGACGGTCGGGCCGATCGTTGTCGCCCTGGGCCTGGTGCTGTCGCCCCTGATGACGCCGGACGCCGGCTATTGGACCGGGCCCTTTCCGATGATTCTTGTGATGGCGCTGGGGATGACAATCGCCGTCGCGCCGCTCACCGCGTCGGTGCTCGGCTCAGTCGAGGAACGGCACGTCGCGATGGCCTCGGGATTCAACAGCGCCGTCGCCCGCACCGGCGGGCTGATCGCGACCGCATTGCTGGGTGCGGTCCTCGCCAGCGACGGTGCGCAACTCTTCGCCGGCTTTCACATGGCGATGTTCGTCTCGGCGGCCGTCGCGGCGCTGGCGAGCGTCGTCGCTCTGACCATGCTGCCGGGAGTCAGGATGAAGGATGCCTAGAAGGCGAGCAGGAAGTCGGTGAAGCGGTACCAGGCGTCGCTGTAGCCGACCACCGGCCGCAAGACATATACCGCCATCAACGCCCCGAATCCCCACCAATAGGCCGGGTGCACGCGCCCGCGGCGGCGCCAGTCGTGGACGATCGCCGCCACCACGAGCGCGGCAACAAGGAAGCCGGCGGCCATGGTGTTCTCGATCGGCAAGGGCGGTCCGAGGCCGGGGCGCATTCCCGGCCCTCCTCCTCCGGTCGCCGCGAGGAAGAAGAAGCGCGCGATCGCCGCCTGAAGAATTCCGGCCGTCGCGACGAGCATCAGGCGCTTGTGCCATTCGGGCCGGCGGAGGTTGGCGATCGCGGCGGCGACCATTCCGGCGAAGAGCAGGATTCCCGAGACCGGGACGATCGTGAACGCGCGGGCGGCATCGCCGTACCCCGCGTCGATCCGCGCGTGGAGCCCTTCGATCGCGACCATCATTCCGGTAAACAGCATCGCCGTCGCGAGGCTGATCCCGAGCAGGCCCCACGCCCGATGCAGCCGCACCTTGCGGTTCGCCATGAGCGTCGCTTGCGAGAGGAAGAATAGGGTCCAGAGCGAGAAGAGCAGTCCGTGCAGATGGAGCAGCGGCGAGCCGGTGAAGGTCCCGCGCGCGATCTGCAGCCAGTAGGTCCCGAAAAACCCGCCGAATGCGATGGCGACGAATATTCCCGCCATCGTGATGTAGAATTTGCCGACGAGCATTCGCCGGGCTGGAACCGCGATCGTCGCCATGGTGCCCCTCCCACGCTGCGATCCGGCGGCATAGCATGGCGCGACCATCGAGGGGAGGACTCGTCGCGGGCTCGTCAGCCTTTCGACTTGGCGATGAAGTCGTCGATCACCGTTTCGAGCAAAGTCATCGGCACGCTTCCCCCGAGGACGACGGCGTCGTCGAAGCGCCGCAGGTCGTATTTTCCACCGAGCGCGGCCTGGGCCTTGTCGCGCAACCGGACGATCTCCAGCTGCCCGACCTTGTAGCCGCAGGCCTGCCCGGGCATCGCGCAATAACGATCGACCTCGGCCGTCACGGAGGTTCGGGGGTCTCCGTTGGTGCTGACGAACCAGTCGATCGCATGATCGCGCGTCCACTTCATCGCGTGCAGCCCGGTATCGACCACCAGCCGGCACGCACGGAACCCCATCGACTGGAGATAGCCGAGCTGGCCCAGCGGATCGTCGGCATAGACTCCGAGCTCGTCGGCGAGCTGCTCGGCATAGAGGGCCCAACCCTCGCTATAGGCATTGAAGGCGAGCATCGAGCGGATGAGCGGCATCCGGTTGGCATAATCGCCCTGCCAGATGTGGCCCGGAATCCCCTCGTGATAGCAGAGCGTCGGGAGCGAGAATTTCGGCCACTCCGCGGTGTCGCGCAGGTTGATGTAATATTGGCCGGGCACTTTGCCGTCGATCGATCCCGCGGCGGCATATCCGCCCGGGGCGCCGGCCTCGATCGCCGGGGGCACGCGCTTGATGATCAGCCGGGCCGGGACAAGCGTCGCGAACGCGCGCGGCAAGCGCGTGCGAATGTCGGCGATTCGGCCGTTCAGATAGGCGAGCAGCTGTTCGCGGCCGGCGGCGGTGTTGGGATAAAGTTGGGACGGGTCCTTGCCGAGCGCGGCCATGCGCTCACCGACCGTGCCGCCGGTCAGGCCCTGCTTTTGCATGATCGCTTCCATCCGCGCCTGGATCGTCTTGACCTGGTCGAGCCCCAGTTGATGGATGTCCTGCGGCGTGCGCGTCGTCGTCGTTCCGGCCTTCAGCGCCCAGCGATAATAAGCGTCGCCGTTCCTGAAATGCCATACGCCGGCGTCCGGCGTGGCGACGGCGCGGTGGCGCTTCAACTCCTCGACCTGGCGCTGCAACGCCGGAAGGACGCCGGTCGCCATCGACTGCTTCACGCGGTCGAGAATCTTGTCGTCGAGCCCCGCCTTGGCGAGCGATTTTCTGAGCGAGGTGACGACGGTCGACTGTTCGGGCTTCTCCGCCGCTCCGGCGCCGATGATCCCGATCGTCTTGTCGAGCGTGAAATCGGGCGCGACCACGCCGATCCCGCGATCGTGGGCAAGTCGTTCGGTCTCGCCGTCGAGGTCCCTGGCGTAAGCGTCGACCCGATCGGCGTAGGCGAGCGCTTCCTGCTCGTTGGCGACGGTGTGGCGGCTGTCGAGGAAATCCGGGAAGTCGATATACGCTCCGCCGAGCTGGTTCACGACATAGGGCGTGTTGCGAAAACCGATGTTCGGATCGAGGTTGAGCGCGTCGCCGAAACCGAAGCCGTAGCCTTCCACGGCGATTTCGTGCGCCGTCCGGGCGACCGCCGCGTCGAGATGCGCCGGCTTGTCGAGGTCGGAAAGGTCGAGCGTCTTGAGGGTCGCGAGGCGCTTGCGCGCCGCGTCCGCGCGCGCCGCGACGCCGCCCGGCGTGCGGTCGGTCAGGCGGTGGTTGAGCGGCTCCCTGCCGCCCGTGGCGATGCCGAGAATGGTCGCATTCTCGGGATATTCGGCGAGGATCTGATCGGCCATGCCCTGAAGCTGCTTGGCGAGATCGCCGGCCGCTTGCGCTTCCGGACCCTTGGAAATCTTGCACCCGGCGAGGACTCCGGCGGCGGCAACGCCCCCAAGGAATTCCCGCCTGCCGAACGTCAATGTCATCGTCTTTCCCTCCTCATGCCAGGCGCTCGGCTATAGCCGCTGGCCGGCG
>DASURT010000134.1:0-5326 GCA_036375515.1 Sphingomicrobium sp. | reverse complement strand
GTCGACATTCAATCGGTCCTCGGGAATGCCGAGTTGCTCGGCGCTGTAGAGCACTTGAACCGCGAACGCCTCGTTCAGCTCCCACAGGCCGATATCGTCGATCTTCAAATCGAAGCGCTTCAAGAGCTTGTTGACCGCGTCAATCGGGCCGATGCCCATCTCGTCGGGCTCCGTGCCGGCGACCGCCATCCCGACGTAGCGACCCATGGGAGCGATGCCGCGACGTTCGGCCTCCTTCGCCTCCATCAGGATCGAGGCCGAGCTGCCGTCCGAGAGCTGGCTGGCATTGCCGGCGGTGATCGACGTGTCCGGGCCGAGCACTGGACTAAGGCCGGAAAGTCCCTCGATCGTCGTGTCGGCGCGATTTCCTTCGTCCTTGGCGATCGTGACTTCCTTTTGGGAAGTCTCTCCCGTGTCCTTGTCCTTGACCATCATCGTCGTGGTGACGGGGACGATCTCATCGTCGAACCGCCCCGCCGCCTGCGCGGCGGCGGTGCGCTGCTGACTCTTCAGGGCATATTCGTCCTGCCGCTCACGGCTGATTCCGTAGCGCCGAGCGACGGTCTCGGCGGTCTGCAGCATCGGCATGTAAACATGCTGGTGCATGGCGATCAGCGACGGATCGGGCGCGATGCGCATTTCCGGCGTCTGCACCAGCGAGATGCTGTCCTGACCGCCGGCGGCGACCACCTCCATCTTGTCGATGACGATCTGCTTGGCGGCCGTGGCGATGGCCATCAGCCCCGACGAGCATTGGCGATCGATCGTCATGCCCGAGACGCTGACCGGGCAGCCGGCGCGAAGCGCGACCTGGCGTCCGATATTGCCGAATTGCGTGCCTTGAGTGAGCACCGCGCCCCAAACGACGTCGTCGATCTCGCCCGCCTCGATCCCGGCCCGTTCGATCGCCGGCTTGAGCGAGAGGCTGCCCAAGGTCGGCCCGGGCGTTGCGTTGAACGCTCCTCGATACGCCTTGCCGATGCCGGTGCGGGCGGTGGAAACGATGACGGCGTCGCGGGGCATTCCATTCTCCTCAAACGAACATCAAGCCGAGCCACTCGGCGGTAAGCGCGGGCCTGTCCTCGCCCTCGATCTCGACCGCCACCTTGTGGCGCATCAGATATTGCCCCGCCGCTTTCTCCTCGACGGAGTCAAGGGTGAAGCGGCCGCGCACGCGTTTCCCCGATCGCACCGGAGCCAGGAAGCGCACACGATCGAAGCCGTAGTTGACGGCCATCTTGAGTCCCTCGGGAACGAGGATCGCCTCGGCCGCCATCCGCGACAGCAGCGACAGCGTCAGGAAACCATGCGCGATGGTGCCGCCGAACGGAGTTCGTGCGGCCGCTTGCGGGTCGACATGGATGAACTGGCGGTCCTCGGTCGCGTCGGCGAAGGCGTCGATCCGCGCCTGATCGACCGCGATCCAGCCGGAGACGCCGACCTCATCGCCGATGCGGCCGCGAATCTCGTCCAGGCTGGCGGCCGGCATCAGAAGGGCAGGGGCGCCGTTTGCTGATCCGAGGCCCGGACCAGCTGCAACTTGTGAGCGTCGAGCGCCTCGATCAGAGCCCGCAGGATAGCCGCCCGATTGGCCGCGATTGTGTCGGCCTCGAGCGCGGAATCGTCATAGACCAGGTCGAACGTGAGTGCTCCCCCGCCGGCGCCGGTGAGCGCGCAGCGGACGAGCTTGCATCCCTTCCGGCCGGTCACGACCTGGGCGGCGGTCTCGTACACGGCGTCGATGGACCTCGCCGACGCCTCTCCGCCGACCGCCAGGTAAATGGTGATCCGCCGCGCCTTCGCCTGGGCGAGATTGTGAATCTCGCGCTCCAGCAGCTTGGTGTTGGCCATGACGAGCTGCTCGCCGGTCAAGGAGCGCAGCCGCGTCGTCTTGAGCCCGATGCGCTCGACCGTCCCGGTGCTCTGGTCGTAGCGGATCGTGTCGCCGCGCTTGAACGGCTTGTCGAACAGGATCGAAAGCGCGGCGAACAGGTCTGAAAAGATGCCCTGCGCGGCAAGCCCGATCGCGATTCCGCCGATGCCCAGGCCCGCGACCAGCGCGGTGACGTTCACTCCCAAATTGTCGAGGATGAGGATGATGGCGATCGCGAAGGCGGCGAAGCTGACCAGCACCCGGATCAGCGCCATCGCGTTGACCAGCGCGCTCCCACCGTCCGCATCGGCGACCCGGCGCGAGATCAACCCCAGGATCAGCTCGCGCGCCCAGATTGCCCCCTGCAGCGCGAAGGCGACGATGAAGGCGATGTCGATGACCCGGGCGAGGCGCGGCGGCAGGTTCGCATAGGTCGAAAATCCATCGGCCGCCGCGGCGATGATGAAGAGGATGCCGGTCCTGGCCAGCGCCCGGCCGAGAATCGACCTCCACGTATAATGCTCCGGATCGTGCTCGACCGACCGTTGGCCCAGCCAGCGAAGCAGCAACATGACGGCGACGATCGCCCCGGCGACCGCCGCGCCGATCAAAAGGCCGGTCTGGTTCTGGGCGAGCCATTCGCGAAACGGAACAACAGCCATGGCTGCGCTCTTGGCGGGCCTGGCCGCGCCGATCAAGCGGCGGCTGCTTTCGAAGCCCGCCGGGCGGCCTTCCTGAGGAACGGGATCAGCGCGACCTCGCACGACGACAGCCACTTGCGGGCGCGGGGCCGCTCCAGCCCGTCGAGCGGATCCCGCGGCCGTTCCTTGACCGCTTCGATCAATGCCGGGTGGACGTAGGCCTTGCGGCTCATCGCCACCGTGTTGCCGAGCGCTTCGGCGACCGGCTCGATCATCGTGGTGACGCTAAGCCGCGCGTTCTCCGCCTTCTTCAGCATTTGCTCGAACGCAAGAACGGTCGCGCCCCAAGTCCGGAAGTGCTTGGCGGTGAACTCGCCGTCCGTTGCATCGCGGATATAGTCGTTGACGTCGCTCGACGTGACATGGTGCGGGTTGCCGTCGCCGTTGACGTACTGGAACAAAGGCTGGCCCGGCAGCTCCTGCAACTGGCGGACGATGCGCCGAAGCGACCGGTCGGTGATCGTGACCTCCTGCATCACGCCACCTTTTCCAGTGAAGCGCATCTTCACCTTCCGGCCGTCGTCATGGACCTGGCGGCTGAGCAGCGTCGTAGCTCCGAAGCTGTTGTTCTCCCTGGCATATTCCTGGTTGCCGACACGCAGATATTCGTTGTCGAGAAGTCGGATCACGGCTCCAACCACCTTCTCCTTGCTGAGCGCGCCCTTCTTGAGGTCCGTGTCGACCTTGCGTCGGATCTTCGGAAGCGCCTTGCCGAAATCGGCCAGCCCCGCGAACTTGCTCGCCTCCGCCTGCGCGCGAAAGTCCGCGTGGTAGCGGTACTGTTTGCGGCCCCGTCGATCGATTCCCGTGGCCTGCAAATGGCCGTCGGGATCCTTGCAGAACCACGCATGGGCATAGGCCGGCGGAAGGCCGATCGCGTTCAGCCGATCGATGGTCAGCCGGTCGGTGATGCGCTCGCCGCCTTCGAAATAGGCCCAGTGTCGGCCCGTCCGTTTCCGAGTGAACCCCGGCTCGGTGTCGCTGCTGTGCCTCAGCATGCCGCTTCACGCTTCACTCGACTCATCGATGCGCATAAGCGAGCGGAGGAGGGGGCGGTTCCTGAGCGAAGGAAAGGAGACTGCCGATGCCCCGAATTTCCGAGGCGAGAGTGCTGATCGTCGCCACCGACGGATTCGAGGAATGGGAGCTATTCGGTCCGCGCGAGATACTTCAAAAGCTGGATGCCGAAGTTGTTCTTGCTTCTCCCAGGCTCGACCCGATCCAGGCGACGGTCCACGACGATCCCGGCAGGACCATCCGCCCGGACCTGACCGTCGATGACGCGAGTGCGGACGATTTCGACGCGCTGATCCTGCCCGGCGGAGTCCGCAACCCGGACCATTTGCGCACCAACGTGAAGGTGATCCAGCTGATCCGTGACTTCGCGAACCAGGGGAAGCCGGTCGCGGCGATCTGCCACGGTCCGTGGCTGCTGGTCGAGGCGGACCTGTTGCGCGGCCGCCGGGCGACCAGCTGGCCCTCGATCCGGACCGACCTCCGGAACGCCGGAGCCAATGTCGTCGACGAGCCCGCGGTGGTGGACGGCAATATCGTGACCAGCCGGAATCCGCAGGACGTCGAGGAGTTCACTAGGGTGGTGATCGACCTGATCGAGAATGCCCCCGCCGTGACCGAGGTGCGCGCGCCGCAACCGGCCTAAGGTTTGGACCCTAACTCTCTGGCAAGGATTACAGATTATCCTCCTGCCCATGACAGGGGGAACGACCCAGCGCCTGGAAGTCGGGCTCGACGCCGCGGCGGCGACGCTGCTCGGCGCCGCGACGGCTTTCGCCCTGCTCCAGTTCGACGCTTCGAACGCCTACGTTCTTGCCGGCGGCGCGATCGTGTTCGGCTGGGGCTTGTACGGCCTGCGTTCGATCGAACCGGAACCGGCAACCCATGCGCTCTCGCCATTCAGCGTTGCCGAATTCGAGCCCGCTCGGCCCGCCGAGCTCCTTCTCGACGACAGGCTGATCGACGTTGGGCCGGGCTCGCGTGTCGTGCGCCTGTTCGATCGCGCCGCGATGCCGGCGAGCCCTGACCCTGAACATCCGGACGCGTCGCAAGCGCTGTACGACGCGTTCGCCAAGTTGCGCCGCTCCCTACGCTAGACTCACTCAGCGATCGTCAACGCCTCGATGCGGAGCGTGACTGAGCCGTCACCGGCATATTCCGGCTCACCGATCGGCACGATGTCGGCGACGATCTGGCCGGGGATCGAGAACTCGGCGTTCTCCAGGCCCGAAATCAGGCGGGCCACCGCGCCGGCCGAATCCGGCGCGGTAATGCGCAGCGTGGCGTGGTGCCGTTCGCCGAGAAAGGTCAGCGATTGCCAGTCGACGCTGCTCCATTCACTAAGTAAAATCCTATCTCTCGGCACGCCGGCGCGGACGATCAGCGCCCGCAGCAGGCCCGAAGCCGCGCTCGACAGGGCGACCTTCAGCATTGGGCCGTCTCCAGATAGGCGCGAACTCTCTCGATGGTTCCGGGCCGCGGATCGCGCCCGTTTCTCAGATCGAATACGAACCGCGGGTCGCCCATCGCTTCCCGTCCAAAACGGGTCGGAGCCACGTCAGTTCGGCGAAGAAATCGTTCCACTTCTCTAAGCAAATGCACAGGCCATTCCTTATAGTCTTTCCCGACTCGGCTGCTCACTCCTTCCAATGCATTTCCTACTTGTCTGGTGATTATATACCTTGCAAACTCGCGCCGCTGTGGCATTCTTCAGCAGCCGAATCGCTTGAGTGCGGAA
>DASURT010000133.1:0-2043 GCA_036375515.1 Sphingomicrobium sp. | reverse complement strand
GCTACACGGTTGCGGTGGAAGGGCTTCAACCGATCGGCAATTCCGAAGAGCTGATCGAGGCCTTCCGCAAGCAATCGACGCTGGAAGCCGAGCGCAAGCATCCGGCGAACGCGGCGCAGGTGGGGCGGCGGGCCGGCGCGGACTCGGACCTGTTGGCCGAGCTTCTGCGGAGCCAGGGCTATTACGACGCGGTGGTCGAGCCGAGCACCGAGCGGTCGGGGGACCAGCTGCGGGTCGTGCTGACGGCCGATCCGGGTGAACAGTACAAGTTCGCTTCCGTGGAACTACCGGGGCTGGAGGCCGCGGGACCGGATTCAGCGAAACTGCGAGATGCGTTCGCTGTGAGAGCCGGCGACCCAGTCATTGCCGCCGACGTCATCGCCGCTGGCCTCGCGCTCACCCAGGCGCTTGGCGAAGAGGGCTTCGCCGAGGCGAAAATCGGCGAGCAGGACGTCGAGGTGAACCACCAGACGCACCTGGCGAGCCTGGTCTTGCCCGTGACTCCTGGGCCGGTCGCGCGATTCGGCGCGATTCACGTCAGCGGCAAACCGCCGTTCAGCGCCAATCATGTGGCGACGATCGCGCGGTTCAAACGCGGCGAGCCGTTCCAGCGCTCCAAAATCGACGACCTCAGGCGCGCCCTGATCGCGACCACACTGGTCGCCAACGCCGACATTCAGCTCGTGCCGGTCGACGGCGGGCGCGTGGTCGACGTCAACGTGCGGCTGGAGCCAGCGCCGTCGCACACCATCGCGGGCGAGCTCGGTTACGGGACAGGGCAGGGCGCGCGCGTCGAAGCGAGCTGGACCGACCGCAACTTCCTGAACCCCGAAGGAGCGCTGACCCTTCGCGGCGTGCTCGGCACGACCGAGCAGCTTGCCGGAGTCCAGTTCCGCCGCTCCAACTTTCTCCAGCGAGACCAGGTGCTGAACCTGCAATTCGCGGCCTCGCACCAGAAGTTTGCTGCCTATGAAGCTCGGACGGTGCTGCTCTCCGGCTATCTCGAACGGCAGAGTAACTTCATCTGGCAGAAGAAATGGACCTGGACCTATGGGCCGGAGCTGCTCGCCACCGACGAGCGCGGTGTGTTCGCGCCGGCGGGTCTCAAGGACAAGCGCACCTTCTTGATCGCCGCGCTGCCGGTCAGCCTCGGGTATGACGGAAGCGACAATTTGCTCGATCCGACGCGCGGCTTCCGGCTGCTCGCGCGAGTCAGCCCCGAATATTCCGGGCACGGCGGCAGCTTCACTTATGTCCGGACGCAGTTCGACGCGAGCGCCTATCACCCCGTTTCCGACCGGGTGGTGGTCGCGGGACGGATCAGGCTCGGCACGATTATCGGCGCCTCTTCCTTCGACATCGCGCCGTCGCGCCGCTTCTATTCCGGCGGCGGCGGATCGGTACGCGGCTACGGCTATCAGCAGCTCGGGCCCAAGGACATCGACGACGATCCGATCGGCGGCCGCGGCCTCGCCGAGTTCGGCCTGGAAGCGCGAATCCGCCTGAAGCAGTTCGGCGGCAATTTCGGGATCGTGCCATTCTTCGACGGCGGATCGCTGACGACGGATGCCACGCCGGACTTCAGCCACTGGCGCCTGGCTGCCGGACTCGGCGTGCGTTACTATTCGAGCTTCGGTCCCATCCGCATCGATTTCGGCGTCCCGCTCAATCGCCAGAAGGGTGACGGTCCGTTCGCCGTCACCGTCTCGCTCGGCCAGGCCTTCTGATGTCCGAAGCCGTCGCGACCGGGGGCACCGAGCCGCCGAGAAGGCGCCTCCGCAAGGATTGGCCGAGGCGCCTCCTCAATGAGTTGTTCGCGCTGTTCATCGCGCTGCTGTTCCTGCTCGCGGTGGCGCTCGTCTTGCTCGACAGCGCGCCGGGTCACCGATTCATCGTCGACCGGATCGGCAAGATCGAGACGTCCTCGGGCCTCAACATCCGGATCGGCCGGATCGACGGTTCGATCTTCGGCAAGTCGCAACTGAAGAACGTCCGGATCGCCGACCAGCACGGCGTGTTCCTGACTTCGCCCAATATCAAGCT
>DASURT010000132.1:0-13433 GCA_036375515.1 Sphingomicrobium sp. | reverse complement strand
AGCAAATTGTTCCACGCGAGCAGCTTGCCCGTTTCGGGCTGGATCGTCTTTCCGATCGTTTTGAAACGCGTCGCGCCGCCGTCCTCGGGCTCGTTCAGGTAGATCATCGCGGTCCAGGTGCGCTGCCCGCTGTCGGCGGTGTGCACATAGAAATCGTAGCCGCCCGGCTCGAACGTGTCGGTGTGCGGCCTGAACTCCTGACCGGGGGCGTAGCGCTGACCCTGGAGCGGCTCGCTGGCGGCGAGCGGCAGCCCGAGCAGGGTGGCGATCTTGCGATCCACGGCCGCGACGATCGGATCGCGCCAGTCGAGATCGCACGTCTCGCTGGTGCGGAAATTGGCGATCCCGACGTCGTCGGCGATCTCCGAAGGCCGCCGCTTCTCGTCGATTTGCGCGATAAGGGCAGCGCAGGTCTCGGGGTCGAGAAAGCGCCGGACGATGAACAGCTCGAGCTCGCGCGTCGGGACCCGCTGCACGCCGGGCGTCCCGGCGAGCTTCGAGGCGGGGCTCGTCTCATCGTTGAAGGGCGTAACCCGTCCCGCGGCTCATCTCGTGCTGGGTGATGACCGCGCGCACGACATTGTTCATCAGCGTCATTCGCGTCGGCAACGGCACCGACGTCTTCTTGATCATCACCGCGACCGCGTAGCTGCGCCCGTCGGGGCCGGTGAGGATGCCGATGTCGTTATAGCCCGCCTGATAGGGCCCGAAGACCTGGCCGGTGCCCGTCTTGTGGCTGAGCGTCCATCCCGGCTTCAGGCCGCCTTTCAGCCGGTTCGCTCCGGTCTTCGTGTTGCCCATGATCCACAGAAGCCGGCGCGTCGATTCGGGCGAAAGCAGTTCGCCGCGCTTGAGGCGCGCGAGCGCCGCGACGATCGCGCTTGGCGCAGCGCCGTCGTAGGGATCCTCGACATAACGGTCGAACGCGGCCTTCCGGATCGACTTCGGAAGCGCGTTGCGGGCTTCGAAGAAGGCGTTGCCGATCGAATAGCTCGGGCTCCAGATCAACCCGGCGATCTTGCTCTGCAGCGCGCGCTCGCCGTTGTAGAAGCGGATCGCTCCCAAACCCTTGCGGGCGATCATGTCGCGAACGGCATCGGCCCCGCCGACCGACCGCATCAACTTGTCGTTGCAGGTATTGTCGCTGGTCGTGATCGCCTTGAACATCAGGTCGTCGAGGGTCGTCGAATAGCCGCCGCTTTTCCTGACCAGTGCGGCGATGGGCTGGTGGAACAGGGTGAGGTCGCTGCGATCCAGGGTAACCTTGTCGTCGAGCCGAACGCGCCCCCGGTCAACGGCGTCGAGCGCGGTGATCGACACCCACAATTTGCTGACGCTCTGCTGCGGATAGAGCTCGTCGGCCTTCCAGCCGGCCGACCAGCCTTCATCGACCGACCGGACCGCGATTCCGACGCGGCCGTTGAACTCCCGGCCGAGCGCGGTGATCTGGTCCCGCAAATATTGCGGAGCGTGCACGGGCCGGGCGACGGGCACTGGAGGAGGCGCGGGCTGCGGATAGACCGGTTGAGTTGCGGCCGTGGCTCCGACCTGGGTCGCCGCAACGGCCAGCACGCCCAGCCCGATACGCCTCCACCCTGACATCATGACCCCAACTCTCCACCCGGTTCGTGCTCGTCTGCAAATGCTTAGCGCGCCCTGGCTGAACGCGCGCTGTGCGGCTCTCATGGCTCAAGACTCGCATCTCGCGAGTCGCTTGCCAACCCCGCTTTGATCGGTCAGCGACCGCCGAGGAGCGCCGCGGATTCGATTTCGTCGAGCGCGCGGTGCGCGGCGACGTATCGGCGGGCCTTGGCGACCCAGCCGCTGGCCCGGGCGGCGCCCGGCAGCCGCATGGTCTCGGCCAGCGCGCGGTCGACATCGCCCGAGGACAAGCGTTGCATCGCCCGCTCGTAGCGCGCGTTCGCCGAGGGCGACGGTCGGTCGGCGCGGTGGATTTCGACGAGCGAGCCGATCTCGCGCTGGAGATTGGTCCACCAACTGTCCTCGGGGCCGCCGCGGCGAAGCTCGGGCCCCAGAGCCTCGTACTCGGCGATGAGGTCATTGAGCCGCACCGGCTGATGGGAGGCGGCGATGATCGTCCCGACCGCCCGCTGATGCTGGTCGCCGAAGCGGTCGACGAGCAGGTTTTCGAGATAGCCGAGCGCCACTCCGCGGTCGATCGCGCGCCGGGCGGCGAAGGCGACGACCAGCGCGTCGGCCCGGCCGGCGGACCCTTCCGCCCGCTCCGTGGCGTTCTCGACCCTGGAAACGCGGGTCTCGAGTTCGGTCACGCGCTGGCCTTCGGCCGCCGTTTCCGCGCCGGACCGCGGCGTCGCGGCGAGGGCCGGTGCTGGCGCAGCCGTGCGGACCGCCGTCGGCGAGGAGGCCGGAACGACGCCGAGGAACCGGGCCGCCGGCTGATAGCGCGCCAGCGCCCAGGTCGCCGCCGCCGCCCCGGCCAGGATCAGCACGAGGCCGATCAGCAGCCGGGCGCTCCATCCGGCGCGCCTCGAATAGGTGCTCGCGTTCATCTCCCGGGCAAGTTGTTGCACAGCCGTGCGGCGAGGGCCAGCAGCGCGTCGTCGTTCGGTGTCGCGGCCGCTTCCACGACGTTCCAGCCGTTGCCGGCCGCCCCGGCCGCCGCGGGACTGATGGCGACGATGGCGATCGAGCGTCGCTCGACGCCCGCCCCGTCGACCAGCTCGGCGAAGCGGGCGCCGGCGCGCGACGAATGAACGAGAGCGACGCTTCCGCGCGCCTGCGCGAGATCGACGGGCGGCTTCTCCTTCGAGCGATAGACAATGACGGGCGTGATTTGCTGGCGCGGCCGGGTGGGAAGGGTTCGGTCCTCGCCGCAGAGGTGGAGCAACCGAAGTCCGGCATCGAGCGAACCGAGCAGAGTGTCCACATCGGAGTCGCCGGTGGTCGCGATCGTGAAACCGGCTTCACGAGCTGCCTCGGCGGTCGCTTCGCCGACCGCATGGGCGGGCAGGCCGGCGAGCGCCCGGAGCCCGCCGCAGCCGAAGCGGACCGCATTCGCGCTGGTGAGCAGCAAGGCGTCGAACGCTTGCGGGTCGGGCGCGGCCCACTCGACGGCCTCGATCTCGAACAGCGGCAATTCGACCGCGTCGAGCCCGAGCGAGCGCGCCCGCGCCGCCGTTGCGCTGGCGCCCGGCTCCGGGCGCAGGACCAGCACCCGCATCATTGGGCGGCGAACAGCCTCCGGATCGACTTGGGCGCCTTCGCCAACATGCTTCGCGCAAGTTTCGCCGGAGTTTCGTCGTCGCCGCAGTCGAAGACCGCTCGCTCCTCGACCAGGTCGCGCCCGTCCTCGCTGAAAATCTGCGCGCGCATCCTGAGGTCTCCGTCCTCGAGCACGCAAAAGGCGGCGACCGGAGAGGCGCAGGTCGCGCCAAGCGCGCGGGTGAACGCGCGTTCGGCCATCACACAATCGTAGGTGATCTGATTGTTGATGGCCGTGAGCCCGCTCTGGGTTCGCGTGTCATTGGTGCGGCACTCGATCCCGATCACCGCCTGGCCGGGCGCGGGCAGGATCGTTTCGGTCGGAATCGCCGTCCCCGCATCGATGCCGAGCCGCTTGAGTCCGGCGGACGACAGCAAGGTCGCGTCGATCTCGCCCGATTCGACCTTGCTCAGCCGGGTTTCGACATTGCCGCGGATCGGGACGATCTTGAGATCGGGACGCATCGACAGGAGCTGCGCGGCCCGCCGCTTCGACGAAGTGCCGACGATGGCGCCTTGTTTGAGCTTGTCGATCGATTCCGCGCCGATGATGCGGTCGCGCACGTCCCCGCGCGGGCGCACCGCGGCGATGTGGATCCCATTCGGCCGGACGCTTTCGACGTCCTTCATCGAATGGACGCAAAAATCGACCTCGCCGGCGAGCAGCGCGCGATCGAGCTCCTTGGTCCACAGCCCCTTGCCGCCGATTTCCGACAGCGGCCGGTCCTGGACCTTGTCGCCGGTCGTTTTGATGGCCACCAGCTCGACATAGCCCTCGGGCCAGCGCTGCGCCGCCTCGAGGGCCGAGGCGACCTTGCGCGCCTGCGCCAGCGCGAGCGCCGACCCGCGAGTCCCAAGCTTGAGGCCTTGCATGGCCCACCCCTAGCGCACACAACCTCTCTCCGGCAAAGGGCCTGTCGCATATGGCGGTGATCCTCGGTCTTGAATCTTCCTGCGACGACAGCGCGGCCGCGCTGGTGACCGGCGAGCGCCGGATCCTGGCTCAGGCGGTGGTCGGCCAGACGCAGGCGCACCAGCCCTATGGCGGAGTGGTGCCGGAGATTGCCGCTCGCGCGCATGTCGAAATTCTTCCGGCCTTGATCCGGACGGTGCTGAGTGACGCCAAGCTGTCGATCCATGACGTGGATGCGGTCGCCGCGACAGCCGGACCCGGCCTGATCGGGGGAGTGATGGTCGCCCTGCTCGCGGGGAAGGGCATTGCTCTTGCCGCGGGCAAGCCGCTGATCGCCGTCAATCACCTCGAAGGCCATGCGCTTTCGCCCCGGCTGGTCGATCCGGACCTGGATTTTCCCTACCTCCTGCTGCTCGTCTCGGGCGGGCACTGCCAGTTGCTGGAGGTTCGCGGGGTCGGCAACTATCGGCGCCTTGCGACGACCATCGACGATGCGGCGGGCGAGGCGTTCGACAAGGCCGCGAAATTGCTTGGCCTGCCCTATCCCGGCGGTCCCGCGATCGAGGAACTGGCGAAATCGGGTCTTCCGGCGGCCGTGCCGCTGCCGCGCCCGCTGGTCGGCTCTCCCGAGCCGCATTTCTCCTTCGCCGGCCTCAAGAGCGCGGTCCAGCGCGCGGTCGCGTCGGGCGAATATGGCCGGGAGGACATCGCCGCGAGCTTCCAGCAGGCGGTGGTCGACGTCCTCGTCGACCGAACGGCGCTCGCGCTGGAAGGGAGCGACGCGCCCGCGCTGGTCGTCGCCGGCGGGGTCGCCGCCAACCATGCGATCCGCGGGGCGCTTCGCGAACTCGCCGCGCGCCAGGGCCGCGGCTTCGCCGTTCCGCCCGCCTGGCTGTGCACCGACAATGCGGCGATGATCGCCTGGGCCGGAGCGGAGCGCTTCGCGGCCGGGCTGACCGATCCGCTCGACGCGCCGGCGCGGGCGCGCTGGCCGCTGGACGAGCACGCCGAAAAGGTGCGCGGGGCGGGCGTGAAGGCATGAAGCTGGGGGTCGTCGGAGGGGGCGCCTGGGGCACCGCACTCGCACAGGTCGCGGCGAGCGGCGGGCGCGAAACCCTGTTGTGGGCGCTCGAGCCGGAGGTGATCGAGGCGGTCAACCATCGCCACGAAAACCCCCTGTTCCTTCCCGGCATCCCATTGAACGAGGCGATCCGGGCAACCTCC
Organism: Sphingomicrobium sp.; assembly: GCA_036375515.1. Lineage (GTDB taxonomy): Bacteria > Pseudomonadota > Alphaproteobacteria > Sphingomonadales > Sphingomonadaceae > Sphingomicrobium. The sequence goes on along the minus strand of DASURT010000132.1, from coordinate 8,053 downwards.
AACTTCGGGGAGCTGGACTCGTGCGACGCCTGGCTCGTGGTGACTCCGGCCCAGCACACGCGTTCGGTGCTCGAGCGGGCTCCCGCCGGCGAACGGCCGCTCATTCTCTGCTCCAAGGGCATCGAGGAGCGCAGCGGCAAGCTGCTGCACGAGGTGGCGTTTGAGGTTTGCCCATCGTCCCCCGTCGCCGTCTTGTCGGGCCCGACCTTCGCGCACGAGGTCGCGGCCGGTCTGCCGACGGCCGTGACCTTGGCCTGTGAGGACCGGGCGCTCGGCGAGAAGCTGCGCGCGCGCATCAACCTCGTGCATTTCCGGACGTACTGCACCGACGACGTCGCCGGCGCCGAAGTCGGCGGCGCGGTCAAGAACGTGCTGGCGATCGCGTGCGGCATCGTCGAGGGCAAGCGCCTCGGCCAGAACGCGCGGGCCGCCTTGATCGCACGCGGCTTTGCCGAAATGACGCGGTTCGGGATCGCGATGGGCGGGCGGCGAGAGACGCTGGCCGGCCTTTCGGGCCTTGGCGATCTCGTCCTGACCTGCTCCTCGACCAGCAGCCGCAACTTCTCGCTCGGAAAGGCGATCGGCGAAGGAAGGAACGTGCGCGACCTGATGACGGACCGGCGGACCGTCGCCGAAGGCGCATACACCGCGCCGGTGCTCCATCGCATTGCCGCGGAACGCGACATCGACATGCCGATCGTGGCTGCGGTGAACGAGCTTCTCCAGGGCAAGGTCGATATCGATGAACTGCTAGAAACCATGCTCAGCCGCCCGCCCGGCGACGAAGAAGACTGAAGGTCTGGGAACCTAAAAATCGACCGCGATGCCCTTCTTCTCCCAGTCGCCGTAGCGGGTCGGGTCGAGCCGCTCCTCTTCGCCGGCTGGCGGCTCGCCCGGCGCGGGCTTCTCCGGCTCCGGAACAGGCGGCGACGGGCTGAGGTGCGCCGGCGCGTCGAGGTGCTTTGGGCGTTTCATGACGTCAAGATGGTCCCGCCGGAGAAGCATGCCAAGCATTGAGGGGCTCGATGCGCGATCGGCGGCGCTGCGGTTGCTCGATGCCGTGCTTCGTCAAGGCCGGACGCTCGACTCGGCGGCAGCGACGATCCGCGGCCTCTCGCCGTCCGACCATGCGCTTGCCGTCGCGATCGCCGGCGAGACGCTGCGGCGCATCCCCGACCTCGACGGGCTGATCGACGGCGCGACGCGCCAGAGCCTGCCCGGCGATTCCAAGGCGCGGATGGTGCTCCGACTGGCGCTCGCGCAGAAGATCGGGCTTGGAACGCCGGACCACGCCGTCGTCTCGACCGCTCTGCCGCTGGTCGACGGCGGTCCGCGACGGCTGGTGCACGGGGTGCTGGGGACGCTGCTGCGCCGCGGCCTGCCGGCGATCGACGCTCCGCGGCTCCCCGACGAGGTCGAAGACCGCTGGCGCGCCGCCTGGGGCGAGGCAACGGTCGAGGCGGCGCGGCGTCAGGTCGGCACGCGTCCCGCGCTCGATCTCAGTTTTGCGGATGACGCGGCCGCCCGGGCGTATGGCGGCGCGTCGCTGGCACCCAGACATGTCCGCGTGCAAAGTCGCCCCGTGATCGACCTGCCGGACTTCGGAGCGGGCCGCTGGTGGGTCCAGGATCTCGCCGCGTCGCTGCCCGCCCGCCTGATCCCGACCGACGCGCGCGACGTTCTCGACCTCTGCGCCGCGCCGGGCGGCAAGACGATGCAGCTGGCGGCGGCCGGGCACCGGGTGACGTCGGTCGATGCGTCCGGAAGCCGGCTCGAACGGCTGCGGGAGAACCTCGATCGGACGCACCTTAAGGCCGAACTCGTCCAGGCTGACGCGCTTGCCTGGGAACCGGAACGGCGGTTTGACGCCATCCTTCTCGACGCGCCCTGTTCGGCGACGGGCACTTTCCGTCGTCACCCGGAAGTTCTCTACCGCGCCCGTCCGGGCGTGATCGCCGAGAGCGCCGAGCTCCAGGCGCGATTGCTCGATCGCGCGGCGCGGTGGGTGAACCCCGGCGGGTCCCTGGTCTATTCCGTCTGCTCGCTCGAGCCCGAGGAGGGCGAGCAGGTGATCGAAGCCTTCCTTGCCGGTTCCGGCTTCGCGATCGACCCGCCGAAACCTGGCGAGTTGCCCGGCTTCGTGACGCCATCGCCTCAGGGCTCGGTCCGCATCCTTCCGGGCCTGCTCGAGAATCACGGCGGGCTCGACGGCTTCTTCATGGCCCGCCTTGTCCGAGGCGGCTGATCCCGTCTAATCGGGCGCATGGCCGCACCCCTGATCGCCCCTTCGATCCTCTCCGCCGACTTCGCCAGGCTCGGCGAGGAAGTGCGCGCGATCGACGAGGCGGGCGCCGACTGGATCCACATCGACGTGATGGACGGACATTTCGTGCCCAATCTCACGATCGGCCCCGGCGTCGTGAAGGCGCTTCGGCCGCACACGCAAAAACCGTTCGACGTCCATCTGATGATCTCGCCGGTCGACCCGTTCCTCGACGCCTTCGCGGAGGCGGGGGCCGACATCATCACCGTCCACCCCGAAGCGGGGCCGCACCTCCACCGCACGGTCCAGCGGGTGAAGGCGCTCGGCAAGAAAGCGGGCGTGTCCCTGAACCCGGCGACGCCCGCCAAGGCGCTCGACTACGTGCTCGGCGACGTCGATCTCGTGCTCGTGATGAGCGTCAATCCCGGCTTCGGCGGGCAGAAGTTCATTTCGAGCCAGCTCAAGAAGATCGAGGCGATCGCCAACCGCATCGCCAAGGAGAACCTCGATGTCCGGCTTGAGGTGGACGGGGGAATCGACCCCGAGACAGCGCCCCGGGCGATCGCCGCGGGCGCCGATGTGCTGGTCGCCGGCACCGCCGCCTTCCGCGGGGGGCCCAATGCTTACGCGGACAACATCCGCGCGTTGAGAGGCGGCGGATGAATGCGAGCACCTCCGCCGCCGAGCGCGACATCGTCCGCAAGCTCGCGCGCGGCTCGCTGCTCTCCCGGCTCAGGCCCTCGCGTCAACCGCTGAAGCTGGTCGCAGTCCCCCGCGACCATGTGCCGGGCGACCGCCAGCGCGGCGAAGCGTTGCTCGCCGCCAGGTTCACCGTCGGAAGCGAGACGATTTCGCTCGCCGATCTCGATTTCGCCAAGGCCGGCGCACGAGGCCCGCTGGCCGAGCGGCTCCAGGGTTTTTCGTGGCTGCGCGATCTCGCCGCCGCGGCTTCGCGCGAAAGGGGCGCGCGGATCGCCGAGACTCTCGTCGCTCGCTGGCTGCTCGCCCATGGGGCGCGGGTCGACGATGCCTGGGCGCCGCACCTCTGGGGCGAGCGGATCCTGTTCTGGACAGCCTATGCGCCGTACATCCTGTCGAGCGCCGATTCCGGATACCGCTCGGCGCTCCTCAACACGCTTGCCCGCGGCGCCCGCCACCTCGACGCACATGCCGACAAGGCCCCGGGCGGCCTCAGGCGCATCGCGGCCTGGAGCGGGGTCGTCGCCGCGGGGCTTCTCGTGCAGGGCGGGGTTCCAAGGGTCGCGCGCGGTGAGGCCGGCCTCGCCCGGTCCCTCGCCGGAGCCCAGTTCGACGACGGCGGGCTCATCAGCCGTTCGCCGTTCGAGCAGGTCCTGCTCGTCGACCGGCTGGGGCTGCTGCGCGCCTGCTATTTCGCGGCCAAGCAGACCATTCCCGACGGCATCGAGGCGGCCGCCGCGGCGTCGCTCGCCGCGCTCCATGGCGTCACCCTGGGGGACGGCGCGCTCTCGAGCTGGCAGGGTTGCAATCCGGGCGAGGCATCGCGTCTCACGGCGCTGATCGAAGGCTGCGGGCTGCGCGCCCGTCCGCTGCGCAACGCGCGCGGCTGGGGCTATCACCGGCTCTCCGCGCTCGGCACGGTGCTCGTGCTCGATTCGGCGCCGCCGCCGCCGCAGAAAATGGTGGCACACGGGTCGGCCTCGACATTGGCGTTCGAGCTGTCGGACGGATCGCAGCGCCTGGTGGTCAATTGCGGAGGGCCGGGACCGCTGCCGACCGACCTTTCGGATGACCTGGTCCAGGGCCTGCGGACAACCGCCGCGCACAGCACCCTGGTCCTGTCCGACACCAATTCGACCAACATCCTGCCCGACGGCTCGCTCGGAAAAGGCGTCGAGGACGTCACGATCAACCGCAGCGAGGACAATGACGCCAGCCGCCTCGAGGCGAGCCACGACGGCTATGTTCGTGCCTTCGGAATGGTCCACAAGCGCAGCCTGATGCTTGGCAATGACGGGAAGGAATTGCGTGGCGCCGACCAGCTCATCGCGAAGGGCCGCAAGAAGATCCGCGAATCCGCACCCTACGCCGTGCGCTTCCACCTCGCGCCCGGAGTCGAGGCGACCGTCACCGCCGACGGCATGGGCGCGATCCTTCGCTCGCGCGGCGCTCCGCCGTGGAACTTCCGCTGCCGCGGCGGCAATCTGACGACCGAGGAAAGCCTGTGGATCGACGGCCGGGGCCGGCCGCAACGGACGGTCCAGCTCGCCGTCGTCGGCGAGGTCTCGTCGCTCGGTGGAGAGATCGGCTGGCAATTCAGGCGCACAAGCTAAACAGGAACGACATCGAATGACCGACCTCGTGCCCGTCAGGCGCGCACTGATTTCGCTTTCCGACAAAAACGGGCTGGATTCGCTCGCCGAGGGCCTGATTCGGCACGGCGTCGAAATCGTCTCGACCGGGGGGACGGCGGCCAAGCTTCGCGAAAATGGCGTCGTTGTCCGAGAAATTAGTGAACTTACGGGCTTCCCGGAGATGATGGACGGTCGCGTGAAGACGCTTCATCCGAAGGTCCACGGCGGGCTCCTGGGAGTGCGCGACAATCCCGAGCACGCGGCGGCGATGAAGGAGCACGGCATCGCGCCGATCGATCTTGTCGTCGTCAACCTCTACCCGTTTCTGGACACGGTGATGAGCGGCGCGGACCGCGATGCGATCATCGAGAATATCGACATCGGCGGGCCGTCGATGGTGCGCTCTGCCGCCAAGAACCACGCGCACGTGGCTTGTCTCACCGATCCCGACGATTATGCGGCGCTCCTGGCCGAGCTCGACGCGAACCGCGGCAGCACCACGCTGGAGCTCAGGAAGAGGCTTGCCGCCAAGGCGTTCGCGCTGACCGCCGAATATGATTCGCTGATCGCGCAATGGTTCGCCTTCGCCGATCAACAGGAGCGCTGGCCCGGAGCCTGGACCTTCGCGTCGAGACTCAAGATGCCGCTGCGCTACGGCGAGAATCCGCATCAGCAGGCGGCGCTCTATGTCCCAGCCGGTCCCCACGCGCGCGGCGTCGGTCAGGCACAGCAGGTGCAGGGCAAGGAGCTCAGCTACAACAATCTCAACGACGCCGATGCCGCGCTCGACCTGGTCTCGGAGTTCCGCGACGGCCCGCCGACGGTCGTGATCGTCAAGCACGCCAATCCGTGCGGGGTGGCGATCCGCGACACCTTGGCCGAGGCCTGGGCCGAAGCGCTGGCCTGCGACAGCGTCTCGGCGTTCGGCGGGATCGTCGCGGTCAACCGTCCGCTCGACGCCGCGACGGCGGAGGCGATCACCCGGATCTTCACCGAGGTCGTTGTCGCGCCGGACGCGGACGAGGATGCTCGGACGATCTTCGCCGGGAAGAAGAACCTGCGCCTGCTGCTGACCGGCGAGCTTCCCGACCCGGCGCGCGGCGGGCAGATTCTCGCGGTCATTACCGGCGGATTGCTGGTCCAGGACCGCGACAATGGCATGGTCACTCGTGATGGGCTTAAATGCGTCACCAGGCGTCAGCCGACCGAGCGGGAAGTCCGCGACTGCCTGTTCGCCTGGATCGTCGCCAAGCACGTCAAGTCGAACGCGATCGTCTATGCGAAGGACGGCGTCACGGCCGGCGTCGGAGCGGGGCAGATGAACCGGCGCGACAGCGCGCGGATTGCCGCGATCCGGGCCCGCGAGGCGGCCGAGGCGAACGGCTGGCCCGAGCCGCGCACGATCGGCTCCGCCGTGGCGTCGGATGCCTTCTTTCCCTTTGCCGACGGGCTGCTCGCGGCCGCCGAGGCGGGCGCGACCGCGGTCATCCAGCCGGGCGGCTCGATCCGCGACGAAGAGGTCATCGCCGCCGCCGACGAAGCCGGACTCGCGATGCTGTTCACCGGCATGCGGCATTTCCGGCATTAGGTTGCACCAGCCGGTCTTGAAACGGCGGCGAGAGACCCCATCCTAGAGAGTGCGGACCGGGCCCCTCTGGCGCGCCCAGCCTTGGCGAAGGCGCGTGATGTTGGACCGCATCGGATGATCCGGTGCGTCGACGGCCCAATCCTCGGCGAAACCAGCGGACCTCCGATCGAACCCATGGTTTGAAGGAGGAGAAAGTAGTGACTGTACAAGCGTTTCGCCTGATGGAGGCGCACCAGCGGATCGACGAGCGGCTCCGCCTGGAATCGGGCCGCCGTTGGCCCGATCCCTTCAAGATCATGCGGCTGAAGAAGCTCAAGCTTCGGATCAAGGACCGCCTCAACGGGTTCCTGCCCAAGCTTCGGGGAGCCGCGCGATGAATTCCCAAGGCATGCCCTGCCCGATCGACGGCACCCAGCTCGTGATGTCGGAGCGCCACGGGATCGAGATCGATTATTGCCCGACCTGTCGCGGCGTATGGCTCGATCGCGGCGAGCTCGACAAGATCGTCGAGCGCTCGGCCGCCGAAGCCCCTCCGGCGAGGAGGACGGGGGCTTTCCAGGATCACCCGCCGCAGGTCCACGGCCAGCGTTACGGCAACAAACGGCGGAAGTCGTTCCTCGAAGAGCTGTTCGACTAGGATGTGGGCGTGGGCCCTTCGAGCTCCTCGATGTCTTCCTTCTTCATCCGGAACAGCTCGCGATCTTCGGGGCCGAAGCCCTTGGTCCAGAGCACGGCCCCGAACGCGATCATGATCGCCGGGATTCCGAACAATAGCTCGGCCCATTCGGGGAGCAGGGTCGCGACATAGCCGGCCGCCGTTCCCGCGGCCGCGGCCCAGATCAGGGGCCAGCGCCAGCCGTTCACCGGGGCGCCCAGGACCCCGCACAGCAGCCGTGACTTGGCGACCGCGGCGAAGGCGAGCGCGAGCAGGAGCCCGATCGCCGGTCCCGTCGCCTGCCACATGATCGGGAGCTCGAAGCGGCGCATGACGATGATCATCGCGCACGCGAGGCCCGCTTCGAGCAGGATCATGATCAGGCTCAGCCACATGTTCCGGTGCCGCGCGACATAGATCAGCGCCGCCTCGCTGACCGCAGCCATCGAGGCCACGACTTCGGCGGCAAGCAGGAAGGCGAGCGCCGCCGTGCCGGCGACGAAGGCGGGCCCCACGAGGCCCATCACCGCTTCGCCGGGAATGGCGAGCGCGAGCGCGACCCCGAGCTGCGCGCCGATCACCCAGAAGCCGACCTGGCGCACCTGCTTGGCGACCGCGGACTTGTCGTTTTCCTTGAGATTGCGCGCGATCACCGGCCCGAGGATCGGATCGAAGCTGTTCTTCAGCTTGGACGGCAAGGAGGCGACGTTCTGCGCCACATAATAGATGCCGACGACGTCCGGCCGGAAGAACAGGCCGAGCACGGCGATGTCGATCCGGCGCGAGCCCCATTCGACCGCGTCCGCCGCCGCCACCGGGACGTTCCGGCGCGCCATGTGCCAGAGGGGGCCCGGCTCCGGCCGCCAGTCGCGCGGCACTCCATAGCTTTTGAGGAACGGAATGACCGAGGCGATCAGCGCGCCGACCATCGAGAGCACATAGGCGATGATCAGCCCGTCGCCGCGCGTCACGAGGTTGGGGAAGTAGGCCAGCGCCAGAGCGCCGGCGCTGATCGTGACCGGCTCGACCACCGCCCGGGCGCGAACGGTCGAGGCGACGTCATTGCGATAGGCGAGCGCGGCCAGCATGATGTCCGACCAGGCGAGCGCGATGACGGTGATCGGCAGCAGGCGGTCGAGACCCTCGATCGTGCTGTTGGGATACATGGCTTCCGGGAAGGTGATCAGGATCGCCATCGCGATCGCCGAGCCCGC
>DASURT010000131.1:0-10016 GCA_036375515.1 Sphingomicrobium sp. | reverse complement strand
GAGAACCGTCGCGTAGCCGTCGGGGGCGGTCAGTCCCAGGGTCATTCCCGGCAGGCCGAAGCGGGTCCGGTGCGCCTCGCCATAGGCCCGGATGGCTTCCACCGCCGCGGCCAGCCGGTTCGGCGCCTGAGCGATGGCTCGAGAGGGAAGCTGGGTGAAGAGCGCGAGGCCCAGGGCCCCGCCGGTAAATCCGCGCCTGCTGATCTCCATCAAACGCTCCCCTCGGCCGCGGCGGTGTTCCAGGGCCGCGGAGGGAGAGTCAAGCTGGAGCGGCCCTAGGCCCTGCAGGTCTTGGTTGCGCCCTCGGGAAACTTGACGCTGATCGACGCGCCGGATGGAGTGCCGGTCACGATCAGACCGTTCGCGCCCGTCAACGGCTTGCCGGCCTCGGCCGTCGTCACCTGTGTCGGCGAGCCGTTCTGCTCGGTCCGGACGTTCGCGGTCTTGTCGTCCGCCAGCCAGTCGACATAGATCACGCTGTTGTCGCCGCTGCAGCGGTAGATCTTGCTGGCTGCGATTGGCGGCGGCAGCTGGACGTCGGAATTTGTGCCGACGTTGGCGTCCTGGCCGGTGTCCGGACCGGCGACGATCGTGTGATCCTTGTTGTTGCAGCCGGCCAGCGCTGCGGCCGCGCCGAGAGCGAGGGCGAGTATGGTGCGAGTCATGGACTGGCCCTTGCTCCCGAGGTGAACCGGCCGTCAAGACGCGCGCTTGCATTGTATCGAACCGATCCATAGCTTCATCGATCGGAGGGTTCGAACCCTGAATGCCGTACCAGGCCGGAAGCAGCGCGCAACGCATCCGCATCGGGCTGACGGGTCTCGCCTTTGCCTTCCTGCTCGTTCTGCTCGGTTCGATCATCAGCCGGTCGAGCAGGGACGAGACGAGCAATGCGGCTCAGCAAGTCGCATCCAATGAGCCGAGCGAACCTCTTGCCGAGCTCGGCGTCGCGCCCGGCGCTTCCGGGACGGTCAACAACAGCACAGCCGACGGCAAATGACCGGCGCGCGCTCGCGCGCCATGGACTGGATTGCCGCAATGCTGCTCGTGACGGCCGCGCTCGCGGGCTGCGATCGCTCGCCGGCGCACCAGGCTCGGCGCGGGACCGACAAGCCCGCCCTGCTTCTGCTGACGAGCCTGCCGCTTGTATTCGGCGAGCAATTCTCGCTCGAAGGCGGCGGTTCGCCCGCCCTCAAGGCGCTGGAGAGCCGCTACCGGGTCGTTCCGATCAGCGTCACCGACCCGGCCGAGCTCGGCAAGGGTCGTTTGCTGCTCATGGCCCACCCGCTTGCCCAGACCGCCGAGAACCTCGTCGCGCTCGACGAATGGGTGAGGCGCGGCGGGCGGGTCCTCCTGCTTGCCGATCCGATGCTCGAGTGGCCGAGCGAGCGGCCGCTCGGCGACCCGCTGCGGCCGCCGCCGATGTTCATGGACACCGGCCTGCTCGCCCACTGGTCATTGAGGCTCGATGCCCCGGATAGGCGGGGGCCAAAGCCCGGGCGGCTCGGCGGCTACGAGATCGCGACCTCGTCGCCCGGATTGCTGTTCGGAGGCTGCGACATCGGTCGCGACCGGCTCGTCGCCCATTGCCGGATCGGAAAGGGCCGCGCCACGATCGTCGCCGACGCGGACTGGCTTGATGTCGAGCATGTCGGCGGACCCGCCGGGCACAATCTCGACGCGCTGCTCAAGGAGCTCGCCGGGCTGGAATAGCGGCGAGTCGCGTCCGAGTCGGAAAACAACAGATTTATCCACAGGGTTTGGGCGCGCGAAGGCGGCCGACTCTACCCCTGCGCGAGACTAGGAAAAGCCGCGGAATTCCGGCATTTCCCATGGTTCTCCCATGATATCCCATAAAATCCCATTGTATCCCGTCGGCCGTTGAGTTACCAACACGGGTTGTAGCACGGGGGCAGACCCTTCGATTCGAACCCTGGCGCGGAAATGCGCGTGACGACGCGCGTCCGCGAAGGACGTCCCGCGCGCTGCGAACGGGGAGTGGACGTGGCGCTAGAGCATCTGTTTCAGGGCAGCGCTTTGAACGCGGTCGATGCAAAGGGCCGCGTTTCCATTCCCGCATTCCTGCGCTCCGTCATCGAACGCCGCGGCGATGCCCGCACGATCGTCCTCGCCAAGCACGAAGCTTTCCCCTGCCTCAGCGCCTACGACCCCGCCTACGCGGCGATGAAGCACGCCAAGCTCGAGCGGCTGCTCGAGAAAGAGGAGACGAGCCCCGACGCGCAACTTGAATATCAGCAGCGCAACCTGATGGCCTTTGCCGCCACCGAGGAAGTGCCTTACGACAGTTCCGGCCGGATTCTTCTGCCGCCGATGATGCGCCGCAAGGGCCAGATCGGCGAGTTGGCGCTGTTCCTCGGCACGGGCGAGACCTTCCAGGTCTGGAACCCGCAGCTTCTGCTCGACGATCGACGGATTCCCGAAGACCTCAAGGACATCGCGCGATTCCGCCTCGAAGAGCGGGGAGTTGCGTCATGACCAGCACCGGCGCGCACACGGCCCCACATGTGCCGGTGCTGGTCAACGAAGTCCTGGCGGCTCTCGCGGTGCACGAGAGCGATACCCTGGTCGATGGAACGTTCGGAGCGGGCGGCTACACGCGCGCCATGCTCGGGGCGGGGGCGGGACGAGTGATCGCGTTCGATCGCGACCCCGACGCGATCGAAGTCGGACGGTCGCTCGTCCCGGACTCGCGCCTGACGTTGGTCAACGAACGCTTCAGCCTGATGGACCGGGTGCTCGCCGAGCGTGGCATCGGCCTCGTCGACGCCATCGCCCTCGATATCGGTGTCAGCTCGATGCAGATCGACCGTCCGGAGCGCGGCTTTTCCTTCCAGGCCGATGGTCCGCTCGACATGCGGATGAGCAAGTCGGGCCTGACCGCCGCCGAGTTCCTCAATGCGGCGGACGAGGTCGAGATCGCGCGGGTCTTGCGCGACTATGGGGAGGAGCCTCGGGCCCGGGCGATCGCCCGCGCGATCGTCGCCGCCCGTCCCGTCGAGCGGACTGCCGAACTTGCCGCGATCGTTCGTCGCGCCGCCGGCTTCCGGCCGGGGCAGAAGAGCGATCCTGCGACGCGCACCTTCCAGGCGATCCGAATCCATTTGAACGCCGAGCTCGAAGAGCTGGAGCAGGGCCTTGAGGCCGCCGAGCGCGCATTGAAGCCCGGCGGCCGGATCGCCGTCGTCACCTTTCACAGTCTCGAGGACCGTATCGTGAAGCGTTTCTTCCGCGAGCGCAGCGGGGGAACTCCGGCCGGTTCGCGTCACCGTCCCGTGCGGACCGACCCAAGGCAACCGACATTTGATCGGGTCGCGAAGCCGGTTTCCCCGACGGAGCGCGAGCTGGCCGCGAACCCCCGCGCCCGCTCGGCGCGGCTTCGCAGCGCGGTCCGAACCTCGGCCCCAGCGTGGAAGGGAAGCGTACAATGAGCGGGAGAAGCTTCCGTTCGGTTTTCATGGTCGCGAGCTGCGCCGGAGCGGCGCTCGGCTGCTACCTGATTTCGCTCCGTGTCGCCTCGGAGCGCGCGGCGCTCGAGGATGTCGAGACGCAGATCGTGGTCGCGCAGCGCGACTTGCGCGTGTTGCAGACCGAGATCGGGACCCGCGGGCGCCTCGCCCAGCTCGAACGGTGGAACGCCAGGGTGCTCGCCCTGTCCGCGCCGTCGGCCGATCAGTTCCTGGCCGGCAGCTTCGAGCTCGCGAGGCTCGCCCGGCCGCAGCACAAGGTCGACTTCGTGGCGCCCGTGGTGCTCGCTTCAGCTCCGGCACCGAAATTCCAGGCGCCGATCGGCGAGCCCGGCGCCGACGACGCCGGCGCATCGGCGTCCACTCCCGGATCCCTCCTTCATGAGGCGAGCCTCAAGACCGAGACGCGCGAGGTCCCGGCCAAGCCGGTCGTTGCTGGCCCCAAGCCGACCGAGCCGAAGTTCACGGAAACACCGGCGGCAGCGGCAAAACCGGTTGAAAAGAAATCCGTGGATAAGCCGGGCCTCGCGGCCGCCCAGCCGGTGACAAGGCCGGTCCGCGTTGCGAAAGCTGACCCGCTCGCTCCGTTTCCGGAGAAGGCATCCACCAAGACGCCCAAGGTTCCAGACGCGACCCGATGAACGCCCCGTCACCCGCTCTCGTCGCGCCACGGCCCGAGCGGCTCCGACTGGTCGGGCAGCGACGGCAGATGCTCGCCGTCATGCACCAGCGGCTGATGTTTGGGATGCTCGTCTATGCCGGCATCATCGCGTTCGTCGTGCTCCGAATCCTGTGGCTCGCGGCGTTCGGCGATCATGCCGGCCGAAAGATCGGGCTGACCACGCTGGTCCCGGAGCGCGGCGACATCGTCGATCGTAACGGAGAGCCGCTCGCGCGAACGATCGACGCGTGGATCATCGCGCTTCATCCGACGAAGGTGATCGGCGACAAGCTCGAACTCGCCCGGCGGCTGGCGGTTCTGATGCCGGAGCGCAGCGAGGAGCAATATTTTGCGCTGCTGAAATCGGGCAAGCCGTTCTTTTACCTGCGCCGGCGCGCCGCGCCCGCATTGGTCGAGGCGGTAAATGCGCTCGGCGAGCCCGGCCTCGCGATCCAGCGCGAGCCGGATCGGCTCTATCCGCAGACCAGCCTCGCCGCGCACGTGATCGGCTACACCGACATCGACGGGCATGGCGTCGCCGGGATGGAGCGCGCCTACGAGACCTACTTGTCCGACCCCGCGACACGAGGCGAGCCGCTGACCCTGTCGATCGACAGCCGCCTTCAACAGGCGCTCGAGCACGAGCTGATCGACGCGATGACGACCTTTTCGGCCGCCGGCGCCGCGGGAGTCGTGATGGACATCCACACGGGCGAGGTGCTCGCGATGACCTCGCTTCCGCAGATCAACCCGAATGCGGCCGGTCAAGGCTCGCCCGAAGCGCGGTTCAACCGGGCGACGCTCGGGGTCTATGAATTGGGATCGACGTTCAAGCCATTCACCGTCGCGATGGCGATGGACAGCGGGATCATCAAGAGCTTCGGGAAGATCTACAACTGCCCCGACGAGCTCCAGGCCTACGGCCATGTGATCCACGACACGCACCCGTTCGGCGGCCAGTGCACCGTCGCCGAAATCATGAAGGAAAGCTCGAACATCGGGACGGCGCAGATCGCGGCGCAGGTCGGCGCCGAACGGCAGAAGTTCTTCCTGGGGAAAATGGGATTCCTGGGGACGATCCAGATCGAGCTCAAAGAGCGGGCCCGGTCGCTCACCCCTGGCGCGAACTGGGGCCCGCTCGAGGTGATGACGGTCGGCTACGGGCACGGAATCGCGGTGACGCCGCTCCACCTGGCGTCGGGCTACGCGACCCTCTTCAACGGCGGAATCTATCGTCCGGCGACCCTGCTCAGGGTCGGCCGCAATCATCCGCTTGCTCCCGGCCACAGGGTGTTCAGCGAGGAGACCAGCTACCGCATGCGTGCCCTGCTCCGCGAAGTCGTCCTCGCCGGGACAGGCAGGAAGGCCGACGCTCCCGGCTATCGGGTCGGCGGCAAGACCGGCACGGCCGAGAAGCTCCTTAACGGCCGCTACACGTCCTCCGCGGTCGTCACGACCTTCGCCGGCGTTTTCCCGATGGACGAACCCCGTTATGTGATCGTCGCAATGCTGGACGACCCCAAACCGACGAAGGATACCTACGGTTTCCATACGGCCGGCTGGAACGTCGCGCCGGTCGTTAGCCGCACGATCAGCCGGATCGCGCCGATGCTCGGAGTGCGGCCCGACAAGAACCGCGAGCCCAACATGGCGGAAGTGCTGCCCTTCGTTCACGAAGCGCACCCGGAGGAATAAGCCCTCGTGAAACTGCGCGATCTCGCGGGCATCGACAGCGATTCCGAAGTGACCGGCTTTGCGATCGACCATCGCAAGGTCGCGCCCGGCAGCGTGTTCGGCGCATTCAGGGGACAAGTCTTCGACGGAGAGGATTTCATTCCGGCGGCGGTCGACCGTGGTGCGGTCGCGGTCGTCGCCCGACCCGAAGCGAAGGTGAAGAAGGTCCCACTTCTCGTCGATCCGGAGCCGCGCCGCCTGTTCGCCGGCCTCGCCGCGAAATTCTACGCACCTTATCCGGAAACGGTGGTCGCGGTGACCGGGACCAACGGCAAAACCTCGACCGTTGAAATGACGCGCCAGATCTGGCGCATGCTGGGCCACCGCTCGGCCTCGATCGGGACACTTGGGGTGACCACGTCCGACGACCAGGTGAAGACCGGCCTCACGACGCCCGACATCGTCACCTTCCTGAGCAACATGGCCGGATTGAAGCGGATGGGAATGACCCATGTCTCCTACGAGGCGTCGAGCCACGGGCTTGACCAGCACCGGTGCGAAGGCGTCCCGCTCGCGGCTGCGGCGTTCACCAATTTCAGCCGCGACCACCTCGACTATCACGGTACGATGGACGCCTATTTCGAAGCGAAGATGCGGCTGTTCGAGGAGCTGCTTCCGGCGGGCAGTCCCGCAATCATCTGGACCGACGACCCGAAGTCCGACGAGGTCATGGAGCGGGTGCGCCGCGCCGGGCACGAGCTGCTGACCGTCGGCCGAAAGGGCGAGACGATCCGGCTCGTCGAGCGGACTCCCACGGCGCTCGGCCAAACCCTGATGCTTGAGCACGGCGGCAAGGCCTATCGCCTCGCTTTGCCGCTGATCGGCGCCTACCAGGCGGCGAACGTGCTGACCGCCGCCGGACTCGTGCTCGCAACGGGCGGAGGGGAGTGGGCCGCGACCTTTTCCGCCATGCAGCGCGTCGCGCCGGTCCGCGGGCGGCTCGAGCGAGCGGTGATCAGCCGGGCAGGCGTGCCGGTCTATATTGACTATGCCCACACGCCCGACGCGATCGAAGCGGCGATCGCGGCCCTGCGCCCGCACGTGGAGGGCCGGCTGATCACGGTGTTCGGCGCAGGCGGCGACCGTGACCAGGGCAAGAGGCCCGAGATGGGTGCGGTGGCAACGCGCCTGTCCGACGTCGTGATCGTCACCGACGACAATCCCAGAAGCGAGGATCCGGCGAAGATTCGCGCCGATATTATGATCGGAGCGTCTCGCGCGACCGAGGTCGCGGGGCGACGCGAGGCCATCGCCGAGGCGATCCGAATTGCGCGCGCGGGCGACATCGTGCTGGTCGCCGGCAAGGGCCACGAGACGGGCCAGATCATCGGCGACCGCGTGCTTCCGTTCGATGACGCGCTGGTGGCGCGGGAGTGCGCGGCATGAGCGCGCTCTGGACCAGCGACGAGATCGCGGCGGCGACGGGCGGCACCGCGAGCCAGCGGTTCGAAGTCAGCGGGGCTACCTTCGACAGCCGCGAGGTTCGGCCCGGCGACCTGTTCGTCGCCATGCCGGGCACCGTCCACGACGGCCACAAGTTCGTCGATGCGGCCTTGGCTTCAGGCGCGGCTGGCGCGGTCGTGTCGCAGCCCGTGGCCGGACCGCACGTGCGGGTCGAGGACACGTTCGCGGCCCTCCAGGCGCTGGGCCGCGCCGCACGCGAGCGCTCGAAGGCGATCATTCTCGGAGTCACCGGTTCGGTCGGAAAGACCAGCACCAAGGAAGCACTCTACGCCGCGCTCGACCGCAACCGGCCGGGCAAGGTCCACCGCTCGGTCAAGAGCTACAACAATCACACCGGCGTGCCGCTGAGCCTCGCGCGAATGCCGCGCGATGCCGAGTTCGCGGTCCTCGAAATGGGGATGAACAACAAGGGAGAGATCGCGACGCTCACGCGGCAGGTCCGGCCGCATGTCGCGATCATCACCGCGATCGCCCCGGCGCACATCGAGAATCTGGGATCGGAACAAGCGATCGCCGACGCCAAGGCCGAGATTTTCGACGGGCTGGAGCCGGATGGAGTCGCCATCGTCCCCAACGATACGCCGCACCGCGACCGGCTGGTGAAAGCAGCCCGGCGGCACGCGGAGCGGATCATCACCTTCGGCGGCGGCGACGCCGACGTTCATGCGATCCACGCGGTCGGCGCCGAAGGCGGCGGGACCCTGATCACCGCGGCGCTGCTCGAGCGCGAGCTCACCTTCACGAT
Source organism: Sphingomicrobium sp. (assembly GCA_036375515.1). GTDB lineage: Bacteria > Pseudomonadota > Alphaproteobacteria > Sphingomonadales > Sphingomonadaceae > Sphingomicrobium. The sequence goes on along the minus strand of DASURT010000131.1, from coordinate 1,927 downwards.
CTCGCAGCGCGGGGAGCATTGGGTGTCCAATTCGCTCGCCGTGCTCGCCGCGGTCGAGGCGATGGGCGTGGACGTCGCGGTGGCGGGCCTCGCGCTCGCCGACATGGGCGGTCTCAAGGGTCGCGGCGAGCGCCATCGGCTTCCGCTCGATGGCGGCGAGGTGCTGCTGATCGACGAGAGCTACAACGCGAACCCCGCCTCGATGGCGGCGACCTTGAAGAGCCTCGGCGAAGAACGCGACGCGACGCGGCGGATCGCGGTGCTCGGGCCGATGCGCGAGCTTGGCCCGCACAGCGAGGCGCTGCACGCGAGCCTCGCTCCGGCGGTGCTGGAGGCCCATGTCGACGAGCTGATCCTGATCGGAGAGGAGATGCGGCCGCTCGCCGAGCGGGTCGTCGGCAAGCTTGGACTCGACCTCGCTCGCGACGTCGAGGACGCGACCGAGACGCTGCTGCGGATGCTTCATCCGGGGGATGCGGTGCTGGTCAAGGCATCCAACTCGGTCGGGCTTGCAAAGCTGGTCGACTGCGTGGTGAAGGCCGAGCCATGCTCTACATAATCGCCGAGCAGCTGGGCTTCCCCGGCGTCCTCAACCTCATCCGCTACATCAGCTTCCGGGCGGGCGCGGCAAGCGCCACGGCGCTGCTGATCGGGCTCCTGCTCGGTCCGTGGTTCATCTCCTGGTTGAGGGTGCGGCAGGGCAAGGGCCAGCCGATCCGGGTGAACGGACCGCAGAGCCACCTCGCCAAGCGCGGCACGCCGACGATGGGCGGCCTCTTGATCCTGATCGCGATGATCGTCTCGGTGCTGCTGTGGATGAACCTCGCCAACCCTTACGTCTGGGCGTGCCTGCTGGTGACCGCGGGCTTCGGGCTGATCGGGTTCCTCGACGATTATGACAAGGTGAAGAAGGCGCATCACGCGGGCCTGTCGGGCAGGATGCGCCTCGCGCTTGAATTCCTGATCGCGGGCTTTGCGACCTGGATCATCGTCCGCTCGGGGACGACCAACCTCTATCTGCCCTTCATCCAGGGGCCGGTGCTCGACCTCGGCTGGTTTTACATCGCGTTCGGCGCCTTCGTGATCGTCGCCTTCGGCAATGCGGTGAACCTGACCGATGGGCTCGACGGGCTCGCGACCATGCCGGTCGTGATCGCCTCGATCGCCTTCCTCCTCATCTCCTACCTCGTCGGGAACGCACGTTTTGCGACCTATCTTGGCATCCCGCACATCCTCGGGGTCGGCGACCTGACCGTGCTGCTTCTGGCGGTGGTCGGTGCCTGTCTTGCCTTCCTGTGGTTCAACGCCCCGCCCGCGGCGGTCTTCATGGGCGACACCGGCAGCCTGGCCCTCGGCGGAGCGCTCGGCGCGGTCGCCGTGGCGACGCATCACGAATTCGTTCTGGTCATCGTCGGCGGCCTGTTCGTGATCGAGGCGCTCAGCGTCATCATCCAGGTCGCGGTCTACAAGCGCACCGGCAAGCGCGTCTTCCTGATGGCGCCGATCCACCACCATTTCGAGCATCTCGGCTGGTCGGAGCCGACGGTCGTGATCCGCTTCTGGATCATCAGCTTCGTGCTCGCGCTCGCGGGCCTTTCGACCCTGAAGCTGCGGTGACTGCAAAGCGGGCACCGCACCCCCGCGCAGGCGGGGGTCCAGTGAAGAAAACTGGTCTGGGCTCCTGCCTTCGCAGGAGCACATCATCGTGATCACGGCCCGCGCCTTCGCCGGCAATCATTATGCGGTGTACGGGCTCGCGCGGTCGGGCCTGGCCACGGTGGAGGCGCTGCTCGCCAGCGGCGCGAAAGTTACCGCGTGGGATGACAAATTGTGCTCCGGCGAAGGCCGGAGCCCAGGAGCCGTTGATGTCCTGGACCCCGGCCTTCGCCGGGGAACGGAAATTGCGAACCTCAACGAGGCCGACCTC
>DASURT010000130.1:0-11689 GCA_036375515.1 Sphingomicrobium sp. | reverse complement strand
GGCGTTGGTCCACATGGAAGCGATGCTCTCGTCGATGACGGCGAAGGAGCGATCAAAGCCGGAGATCATCAATGCGAAGCGCAAGATTCGCGTCGCCAAGGGCAGCGGCACCACCGTTCAGGAGATCAACAAGCTCCTGAAAATGCACCAGGAAATGGCAACCGCGATGAAGCGGCTCAAGAAGATGGGCGGGCTCGGCAAGCTCGCCGCGATGTTCAACAAAGGCGGTTTGGAAGGCGCGCTCGGCGGTCTTGCCCCCCCGGGCGCCCTTCCTTCCGGCGGCCTGCCGGACCTGGGAGGCGGAGGGGCAGCCCTCCCCGGTCTTGGCGGCGCAGCGCCGTTCAACCTTCCACCGGGTTTCGATAAATTCTCAAAGAAATAAACGAACACACTGAAAGGAAAGAGAAGAAAAATGGCTCTAGCAATTCGCCTCTCCCGCGGCGGCGCCAAGAAGCGGCCCTATTACCGAATCGTCGTCGCCGACAGCCGTAGCCCCCGCGACGGCCGCTTCATCGAGAAGCTCGGCACGTACAATCCGTTGCTGGCGAAGGATTCGCCCGAGCGCGTGAAGCTCGACGCCGACCGCATCTCGCACTGGCTTTCGGTCGGCGCCCGGCCGTCGGACCGAGTGCTGCGTTTCCTCGATGCCGCCGGCATCCGCGAGCGCGCGGCGCGCAACAACCCGCAGAAGGCGGAGCCGGGCGAGAAGGCGAAGGAGCGGATCGAGCAGCGCGCGGCGAAGGAAGCCGCGGCTGCGGAAGCCGCTGCCGCGCCCGCCGAGGAAGCTGTCGTCGCCGAAGAGGCTGGCGCCGAGACCCCGGCCGAAGTGATGGCTGAGGAACAGGCTCCCGCCGACACGGCCGACCTCCCGGCCGAGGAGCCGGTCGCCGAGGAAGCGGCTGCCGAAGCGGCGGGCGAGCAGCCCACTGAAACCGCGGCCGAGACTCCATCCGTCGCCGAAGAGGCCGCGGTCGAGGCTGAAGCGGGCGAGGAGCCGATTGTCGCCGAGCCGGACACCGCCGAAGCTCCGGCAGAGGAAGCCGCCACGGACCAGCCCGACGCGACGAGCGAGGGCGAATCCGCCGAGGCTCCGGTCGAGGGCGCGGATGACGTCGCTCCGCCGACCGAGGATTCGCCGCAGGCCGAGGAAACCAAGGCCTGACTATGAGCGACCGCGGCGAGCGGAGGATCGCTCTCGCTGCGGTCGCCGGCGCGCATGGCGTCAAGGGCGAGCTTCGGCTGAAGCTGTTCAGCGAGCGCGTCGAGAGCATCTCGCGGCACGAAAAACTCTATGTTGGAGGCGTCGGGCGGCGGTTGCTTTCGATTCGCGACGCGAACAAGAGCGCGGTGGCGCGGTTCGAGGGCATCGATGACCGCGCGGCCGCAGAGGCGCTGCGCGGATCGCTGGTCGAAGTCGACCGCTCGGCTCTCCCGCCGCTCGAAGCGGGCGAATATTATTACGCCGACCTGATCGGGCTTCCCTGCGAGGACCGTGACGGCAATCCGGTCGGAACCGTCGTTTCGGTCGAGAACTACGGTGCGGGCGACCTGCTGGAAATCGAAGATTCGCAAGGCAAACGATCGCTGATCCCGTTCAGGGATGGAATCGCCGATATTGAGGACGGCCGGATCGTCCTCGACCCCGAGTTCCTGGCCTAGCGCCGAAGCGGTCGAAGCTGTTCCAGATCGTTGCGGATCGTGGTCGCGGCCACGCCGCCCTGACCCATCGCATGGCTGATCTGATCGAGACCGATCACGACGTCACCGGCCGAGTAGAGGCCGGGAACGCCGGTGCGCATGTGGCTATCCGCGACGATGCAAGCGGTGGGCGAAAGAGCAGCGCCAACCATTTCGGCGAGCTGGGTGTGCGTATCCGAACCGAGCGCGGGATAGATGCTGTCGAAGGTGTAATGACCCTCGGCGGTGTCGACGACGATGAACTCGTTGGAAATGGCGACGGCCTGCGCTGGGCCGTCAACGCATTCGATGTCGGCGGCCTGGAGCTTCTCGTAATCCTCAGGCTTGAGGCGCAACGCCTTGTCGGGCGCAATGAGGGTCAGGTCGGCCGTGTAACAGCGCAGGAATAGGGCCTCGGCGACTCCGTGACTGTCGCTGCCGATGACTCCGATCTTTTTGTCGGTGACCTCGTAGCCATCGCAGATCGGGCAATAGCGGATCAGCCCGCGCGCCAGCGCTTCGTCGTGCAACTCCTCGTCCATCGGCGGGCGGCGGTTGGTGACTCCGGTCGCGAGAAGCACTGTTCTCGCTTTCCGGCATCCCGAGCCCCAGGTCGCGGTGAACAGGCCGCCGTGCTCATCCCGTTCGAGCCTGGTGACGAACTCGTTCTCGATCTTTGCGCCGTATTTGCACGCCTGGTCCCGCATCCGCCGGAGCAACTCCGTACCCCCAATCCCGTCGGGAAAACCCGAGACGTTGCGGGTGCACGGGATCCATGAGGCGCGGCTCTTGCCGGCATCGACGATCAGAATGTCGAGATGGAAGCGCGCGAGATAGATCGCGGCGGTCAGCCCCGCGGGTCCGCCGCCAATGATCAGGCAATCGAGAGCGGGCTCGTCCATGCGCAGCCCAATGGATTGTGATAGCGGCGGTTCCGCAATGCCGTTCCGAGCCACCGTCCTGACCCTCTATCCCGAGATGTTCCCCGGGCCGCTCGGCGCGAGCCTTGCCGGGCGTGCGCTCGAGGACGGCACCTGGAGCCTGGAAGCGAAGAACATCCGCGCCTTCGCGACCGACAGGCACCGCAGCGTCGACGACACTCCGGCCGGCGGCGGCGCTGGGATGGTGCTTCGCCCCGACGTGCTCGCCGCCGCGCTCGACAGCGTCAGCGACGCCAAAGACCCTTGGCGCCCGATGCTCGCCCTGACCCCGCGCGGAAGGCCGCTGACCCAGGCTCGAGTGCGCGAGTTGGCGGCGGGCGAGGGCGTGGTCTTGCTGTGCGGCCGGTTCGAGGGATTCGACGAACGGATCTTCGACGCGCGGCCCCTGGAACCGGTCTCGATCGGCGACTATGTGCTCTCGGGCGGCGAGGTCGGCGCGATGGCGATCCTCGATGCTTGCGTAAGGCTGCTCCCCGGGGTAATGGGCGCGGCCTCCAGCGGAGAGGAGGAGAGCTTCGATGAGGGTCTCCTGGAATATCCGCACTATACCCGACCAGTGACATGGGAAGGACGCACGATCCCCGAGGTGCTGCGGTCGGGGGATCATGCGAAGATCGCGGCGTGGCGACACGAACGAGCGGTCGAAGATACACGGCTACGGCGGCCGGACCTGATCGAGCGCCACGGGGGCGCATCGCAGGCACCGCCCTCTGGCGCGCGGCGGGACAGTGTGAAGAGAAGACAAAATGAACCTGATCGAGACCCTCGAGCGCGAGGCCATTGACGCGCTGACCAAGGACAAGCCCGTTCCCGAATTCCGCCCCGGCGACACGCTGCGCGTCGGAGTCAAGGTGATCGAGGGCGACCGCACCCGCGTCCAGGCTTTCGAAGGCGTGTGCATCGCCCGCGCCAACAAGGGCGTCGGTTCCAGCTTCACCGTCCGCAAGATCAGCTTCGGCGAGGGCGTCGAGCGCGTCTTCCCGCTTTATTCGCCGATCATCGATTCGATCGAGGTCGTGCGGCGCGGCGACGTTCGCCGGGCCAAGCTCTATTACCTGCGGGGGCGCACTGGTAAGGCGGCGCGTATCGCCGAGCGCCGGACGATCCAGCGCGACGTTCCGGGCGGGCAGGGCGCCGAGGCCGAGTCCAAACGCGCCGAGAACGCGCCGGAAGCCTGAGGCTTCAGCTCAGCCGTGGTTGCGCCGCCGCGGTGGTATGGCCCCCCGATCAACCAGCCGCGTGTAGAGGTGCCAGGTCGCATAGCCGAGCCAGGGCAGCACGAACGCGAGCCCGACGAACAGCGGGATCGAACCGAGGACGAGTAGCCCGGCCACGGTCAGGCCCCAGCGAATCATCTCGCGCTTGTTGGCGTGCGCCGCTCGCCACGAGGCCGAAACGGCTTCGGCGGCGGTGAGATTTGCATCAACCAGCATCGGCAGGGACGCGACGCTGATCGCGAGGACGATCCAGCCGAACAGCGCCCCGATCGCAGCGCCGGCGGCGATCAGTGCCCAACCGCGCGGGGTCGTGAAGACCATCGCCGCGAACTCGGGGATGGAGGTCGGGGCCGCCCATCCGAACAGCGCGACGTAGAGCAGGCCCGCGACAACCAGCCACAGAGCGAAGATCGCGAGCAAGAGCCCGGCTACGATCCCCATGTCATCGACCGACGGCCGCTTGCGAACGTCGAGGAAATTCCACCAGTGCGATTCGAGGCCGTCCTCGCGCCGGCGGGCCATCTCGTAGAAGCCGACCGCGGCGACCGGGCCCAGCAATCCCACGCCGGCAACGACCGGGAGGAAGAACGGCATCAACGGCCCGTTCGTGGTCATCACCACAGCGGCCAGGCCGATGAACGTGTAGATCAGCCCGGCGAACACGAGGTCGCCGCGCATCGCCTTAAAATCATCGAGACCCTGCCGCAGGGAGATGCGCAGGTCTTCGTTCGTGATCCTGCGCGGCGGGATGCTTACGCGCCGCCCTGAACCGCGGGCAACCACTGACTCAGCCGCCATGACACCTCCTCTTCGTTCCGGTGTCGTCCAGCGAGCCTTGGTCACTTGCGCGCCGGGCGCCATGTCCTGGCTATAGCAGAACGACCGTGAGTCGTCAGAGTTTCACGCGGGTGAAGGCAATCGTCTGGTCGGGCGCATATTGCGGCCGGGCGAACTTGGGACGCGCCGCGATCAGCGGGCCGGCGCTCGGCGGAAGCCCGGAGCGGACGCCGGCGAGGATCAAATCGAACGGCTTCGTGCTTCCGGTCCTGATCTCGAGCGTCATTCCGTCGCAACTGCGCCCCGAGCAGGATACGATATATTTTCCGTCCTCGGCCGCGGAATCGATCGGCCGGACGAAGCCTTCCACGCCCGCTGAACGGATTCGGGCGTCCTGCGGCGCGACGAGCGATATCCTGTTCGCTCCGTTCGATCGAAGCCTGATCGTGAGCGACCGCTCGGCGCCATTGCGCCGCGCTTCCAGGACTTCGACGGAAGGCGCCTTCGAGTCCGGCGCCGCCGGGGCGGGGGCCAGCCAGCGCTTCGGTTCGGCGTAGGGCAATTTGCCCCAGGTCCACCGAGCGCCCGTTCGATAGGCCTCGGGCAGGGGGACGCCGCCATTGAGCACCGACCAGCTAGCCTTGCCGCTTTGCGCATCGGTGACATGCTCGATCACGAACCGTTGCTGCCGGTCGGCGGAATAAGCGGGGGCTGCCGCGGCCGCGGCCCAGCCTGCGAGGGCGAGCCCTCCGGCGAGGAGTGAAGCTGCGCGCAGCCGCGCCTGGTCGATCAGCGGCTTGGCCTCGATCAGGACGGGCAGGATGATGAGAGCGCCGAGCGGCGCGAACGCCCACATCGGCCCCGAACCGAGCAGCTCTTCGAGGAGGCCGAGCATCGCTCCCCAGGTAAGATAGAGGAACAGGATCGCGGTAATCGAGCCGGCCAGCCCAGCCGGCCGCCACCAGCGCGAGGCGCATGTTCCGATCAGCGCCAGCAGCGGCGGGAAGAGGAAGAAAATGATCCCGCCCGGCGCGATGATGCCGATCACGCCGCCCAGGATCAGATAGGCGAGCCAGAAGGCCGCCCGCAGCTGACGGGTCTCGATCCCGCGCCCGGCCGTCGCAAGCAGGACCGCCGCGACGAGCATCGCCGAGGCGGAGGTTGCGACATGGGTCCAGAGCGGCTGCGCGCGCCAGAACATGCCGGGCCGGACCGCGCCGATCAGCGCGAGGACCAGCCACGACAGCGCGGCGGAGAGCAGAAGCGTGCCCACGACCACCGCGATGCCGCGCACCGCGCCGCCTCGAGCGCGGCTGATCGCAGCGAAGGCCAGAAGCAAACCGGCCAAAAGAGCGGCGCCGGCGGCGAGCGGAAGCGCGATCAGCGCCCGTCCGCCGATGTCCATGAAAATGCGCTCGCCGCCCCCCGCCTTGGGCGCTCCGCTGGCGAGGGCTTCGGTGAGCGCAAGCGTCTGGTCGCCCATGTGCTGGAGGGTGGCGGGATCCAGCGCGGCGAGATCGTCGCCGGGCGAATGATAGCGCGTTTCGTTGCCGATCGGCGCGAGGTTGAGGGTCAGCCAGCCGCGCTCGGAGAAGCTGTTCACGTCGGTATAATTGGGCATCAACCGATAGACGTCGGTCGAGAGCGAGTTGGCGACCGGATGCTTCACCGCCGCCGCGAAGACGGCGATCGGGGCGGCGTTCGGGCGGCTGGTCTCGAACATGTTGACCGGCCCGCGAACCCCACGAGCCTCGAGGTTGATCAGGCTGTCGACGTTGCGGCTCAGCGGATCGGCGAGGAAGGCGCGCGCCCCGACCAGCCCCAGCTCCTCGCCCTCATTGAACAGGACAATCACCGGGCGCTTCACCGGCCGGTCCTTCAGGATCGAGGCGACCTCCAGCAAAGTCGCGACTCCGGCGCCGTCGTCGGCCGCCGCCGGACCGACCGGAGTGCTGTCGTAATGCGCGTTGAGGAGGAGCGCCTTGCCCGTCGGCGGGCCGATGATCGCGAGGACGTTGCGCACGCGCGCACAGGAGACGCCGCGCTGCTTGTAGAGCTCGTTGCAGGCGATCTGGTCGCGGACGATCGGTGTCAAGCCCATGCCCGACAGCGATCCGACCAGCCGCGCCCGGACCTGGTCGTCGGCCGCCGTATCGGTTGGGTGAGGACGCTGATCGCCGAGGACGAACGCGAGGCGGGCCTTGGCGCGGGCGGCGTCGAACTGGTTCGAGGCATTGTGGGCGCGGACCGGCGGAACCTGAACCAGCAGCGACTTGGTCGCCATCGCGCCGAGGAGCGCAACCAGCACAACCGCGAGCCAAAACGACCGACGCATCCCCCATCCCCCTTGGCCCGCTCGAGGGGCGAAGCCATATCGCTTTCGCTGCGGCCTTGCGATAGGGCGCGTCCGCAAAGCCAAACGGAGACAAATTGATGGGTTACCGGGTCGCGGTCGTCGGTGCGACGGGCAATGTCGGGCGCGAAATCCTGAACATTCTCGCCGAGCGCCAGTTCCCCCTCGACGAGCTGGCCGCGGTCGCGTCCGCGCGCTCGACCGGCGACGTCATCGATTTCGGCGACAGCGGCGAGGAGCTTCGCGTCAGGAACCTCGAGCATTTCGATTTCGCGGGCTGGGACATGGCGCTGTTCGCCGCGGGCTCGGCCGTGTCGAAAGTCTATGTGCCGAAGGCCGCCGAGGCGGGCTGCACCGTCATCGACAACAGCTCGCTCTACCGGATGGATCCCGACGTCCCGCTGATCGTGCCGGAAGTCAACGCCGAGGCGATCGCCGGCTACCGGAAGAAGAACATCATCGCCAACCCGAACTGCTCGACCGCCCAGCTCGTGGTCGCCCTGAAGCCGCTCCACGACACGGCGAAGGTCAAGCGCGTGGTCGTCGCGACCTACCAGTCGGTCTCGGGGACCGGGAAGGCGGCGATGGACGAGCTGTTCAACCAGTCGCGCAACATCTTCGTCGGCGACTCGAATGAGCCGCAAATCTATCCCAAGCAGATCGCGTTCAACGTCATTCCGCAGGCCGGCGACTTCCTCGACGACGGCTCGACCACCGAGGAATGGAAGCTGGTCGTGGAGACCAAGAAGATCCTCGATCCCTCAATCAAGCTCATCGCGACCTGCGTGCGCGTGCCCGTGTTCGTCAGCCACTCGGAGGCCGTGAACATCGAGTTCGAGCGCGAAATCTCCGCCGACGAGGCGCGCAACATCCTGCGTGAGGCGCCCGGAGTGATGGTCGTCGATAAGCGCGAGTCGGGCGGCTATGTCACTCCGGTCGAGGCGGTCGGCGAATATGCGACCTACGTGAGCCGCATCCGCGAGGACCCGACGGTCGAGAACGGTCTCTCGCTGTGGGTGGTCAGCGATAACCTTCGCAAAGGCGCCGCGCTGAACGCCGTCCAGATCGCCGAGCTATTGGGCCGCAAGCACCTTAAGAAAGCCGCTTAGCAGCCCTTTCGTCATTCCCGCGAGAGCGGGAATCCGGCGTTCCGGCTAAGGCCGGTCGCCCCAGTGACGCAGCAGCTGGGCCTGGACGAGCTGAAGCCGCGTGAAATTCTCGTGGCTCATCTTGAGGCCCTCGAGCGCGGCGACTTCATTCAAATTGAACAACAGGTTGCGCCGGAACGGGTCGGGGATCCGGCTCTGGATGAACGTGATCGCGACCAGCCGCTCGCCCTTCGTCACCGGCTCGACCTCGTGCAGGGTGTCGGACGGATAGACGACCGCTTCGCCCGGCTTCAGCTTGAAGCGCAGGTCGGCGTCGCCGAGCTGGATGTGAAGCTCGCCGCCCTCATAATCCTTCGGCTCGTTGAGGAAGATCGTGCAGCTGAGATCGCTGCGGATGTAGCCGGTCGGGAGCTGCAGGAACGCGGCGTCGGTATGCGCGCCATATTTCATGCCCGGCTTGTACCGAGTCATCAGCGGCGGGGCGACCACGACGGGGAAAGCGAACTCGCGAAACTCCTCGGTGCGGATCAGTGCCGAATGCAACAGCTTTGCCGTGTGCTGGTACAGAGCCTGATCGTGCAGCTGCTCGTTCTGCTTTGCGGTGTTGTGCGGGTTGGTGAAGCGGCCGTCCACGAACGGCGCCGAAGCCGCGATCTTGCGGCACTCCGCGACCTCGTCGGGTGTCAGGACGGGAAGAACTCGGTACATTCAGGCCTCTGGATTGGTTCGCGCCATGGCTCGCGTGAGGAGCGGGGACTCCTGCGCCGCATCCTCCAGCATGACAAGGGCTTCGCGGATGCTGGCGCCGTGCTCGCGTTCGGCCTGGGCGAGGAGGTCCCGGCGCAGCGCCGGCGAATAGTCATGATCGAGCGCCTTTGAGTAACGGCGCATCAGAGGCCCCGAAGCGATCTCGATCAATTGTGCGTCGGTCGCCTGGAAACCGAAGAAGCGTGCGGTGTCGGCCAGGGCCCGCTCCATGTCTTCGAGCATCCCGTCGAAATCCATCCACAGGAACTGCCGGCTCGCGGGTTCGACACCTTCGAGGGTCGTCATTTCGCAAGCCCAGGCGGCGGCGGCGAGATCGGCCTCGTGGCGCGGCGTGCCGAATTCAATGTCCCGGCGGGCGAGCCGCTGCCGCCGGAGCTCGGACATGCCCGCGAGCTCCTTGCGCGAGTTTTCGCCCGCGAGGATCCCGGCGATGTACGACCGAGGCTCGGTGTACATGAACAGCGCCCGTTCGCCCGCCGGTACGATCTCGCCCGCGAGCTCGCTCACCATGCTGGTGGCCTTGACCAGGGCGGTTTGCGACGGCCCGAACGTGCGCGAGAGAAGCGCCGGCAGGACCGGCACAAAGCGTTCCCGGACTTCGGCCGGAAAGAAAGTCAGATCGCGAAGCGCGCGGGGCTCCCGGATCGAGAGAACGCCTTCCAGCTCTCCAAGCAATCTGGCGACCAGGGTCGAGCCGACATGGCCGATGTGAAAGATCCACCGGGCGTCGGCTCGCGCTCGTTGCGGCATCGTGTCCGCAACCGCGTCCCAAGGCACAAGCCGCGACGTCCGGGGCTGCTGGAACATCCGGTCGTCAAGAAAGCTCGCTTGCGCGTAGGCTTGAGGAGTCATCTGCACGAGGCGAACGAGCCCGGCCTTGGGGTCCAGCGCCTGGACGAGCCAGCGCGCATCGCGCCAAAGTTCGTCGGCTGGCGGAGCGCTGGACATGCCGCCCCTTAGCCGCGCAAGAGGGCTCCGACCAAGGGAGGATGCTGTGGCTGACGAAATGACCGGCGGCTGCGCCTGCGGACGGGTGCGTTTCACGGCCCGGATCGACAATGACGATGCCTATCTGTGTCATTGCCGGATGTGCCAGCGTTCCACCGGGTCGGTCTCGATCGCCTTCAAGAACGTGAGGCAGTCGGACGTCGCCTGGGAACACGAGCCCGACTGGTACGACAGTTCGCCGATCGGCTTGCGCCCTTATTGCCGCGAGTGCGGCACGTCGCTCGGCTACAAGTTCAAGGAGGGCAGCGACAAGATGGACCTGACCGTCGCCTCGTTCGACGACCCCTCCCGGTTCAGGCCGAAATGGCATTTCGGCGCGGAGAGCATTCAGCGACCGTGGCTCAACACCGAAGGTCTGCCCGAGCACAAGACCAGCGACTACGACGTGCTGGTCAACAAGTGGATCGAAGCGACGGGGAAGATGCCCGAGTGACCGAGCTCGCGCCGCATTTCTGGGCCGCCTCCGACGGGGTCGAGCTCGCCTGGCGCGAGACCGGGGAAGGGCGGCCCGTCGTCCTGCTGCACGGGCTGTTCTCCGACGCGCAAATGAACTGGATCAACTTCGGCAGCGCCGAGCGTATCGCCGGCGAGGGCTTCCGGGTGATCATGACCGACCTTCGTGCCCACGGCGCCAGCGGAAAGCCGCACGATCCGGCGCATTATCCAAAAGGCGTCCTGGCGCGCGACCTCACCGAGTTGATCGAGCATCTCGGCCTGACGAACTTCGACCTCGGCGGCTTCTCGCTGGGTTCGCGCACGATCGTTCAGGCGGTCGGCGAGGGGCTTCGGCCACGCAAGGCGATCCTTGGCGGCATGGGCTTGCAGGGATTGCTCAACTGGGATCGGCGACAGCGCTTCTTCATCGATGCGATCGACATGTTCGACACGGCCCGACGCGGCGACCCTCACTGGCTCGCGATCCAGTTCATGCGCACGATGAAGGTCGACCGGGAGGCCGCCGCGCTCGTGCTGGAAAGCTTCGGCGACGCATCCCTCGAATGGCTCAGCGCCTTCACCATGCCGACGTTGGTGCTGATCGGCTCGGAGGACGAGGACAACGGCTCGGCGCGCGAGCTCGCGGCCGCGCTTCCGGACGCGAGCTACGCCGAGGTTCCCGGCACGCACATGAGTTCGGTGACCAAGCCTGAGCTCGGCGAGGAGATCGCCCGCTTCCTGGCGGCTTGAATCAAACGGTCGATGGCATGGAGCGTCAGGCGGTCGCGAGCTGGTCGAGCATGGTCTCCGCGCTCGATGCCCGATATTCGCCCGGCGCTTCGACGTTCAGCTGTTCGACGACGCCGTCATTGACGATCATCGAGTAACGCTGCGAGCGCTTGCCCATGCCGAACTTGCCGGCGTCCATTTCGAGGCCGACCGCTTCGGCGAAGGCGCCGTTGCCGTCCGCGAGCATGGTGATGTCCCGCGATCCGTCGCGCTCGCCCCATGCGGCCATCACGAACGGGTCGTTGACCGAAATGCAGGCGATCTCGTCGACTCCGCTGTCCTTCAGGTCGCTGGCCTTGTTGACATAGGAGGGCAGGTGCCGGGCCGAGCAGGTCGGGGTGAAGGCCCCGGGCACGGCGAAGAGCGCCACGCGCTTGCCCTTGAAATATTCGCCGCTGGTCGTCTGTTGCGGGCCCTCCGCCGTCGCAATCGCCAACGGAACATCGGGCAGCCGCTCGCCGGTCTGGATCGTCATTGGGAATCTCCTCGTGCGTAGGGTCAAGCGGCAGATAGGCTCGGCGGATGGGTTCCTCAACTATTGCCCGCCGCGCCGCCGGGTCGCATTGTCGCGCCGTGGACGAACAACCGGCCTTTCTATCCGGAAAGCTGCTCCTG
>DASURT010000129.1:0-9880 GCA_036375515.1 Sphingomicrobium sp. | reverse complement strand
ATCTCCGGCCGTTCTAACGGCGGCTTGCTCGTCGGCGTGGCGATGACCCAGCATCCCGAGCTCTATTCGGCGGTGATCGCCGGCTCTCCGCTCGAGGACATGAAGCGCTATTCGCACCTGCTCGCGGGCGCCTCGTGGGTCGATGAATATGGCGACCCCGACAAGCCGGCGGACTGGGCGTTCATGGCCAAATATTCGCCCTATCAGAACATCCGCCCCGGAGTTCGCTACCCGGCGGTGATGTTCTACAGCTCGACCAAGGACGACCGGGTTCATCCAGGGCATGCCCGCAAGGCCGCGGCGCGCCTCATGGAATATGGCAACCGGGTCTATTTCCACGAATATATGGAGGGCGGCCATTCGGTCGGCGCCGACCATGCCGAGGACGCCAAGCGCGCGGCGATGCTGACGATCTATCTAGACCGCGAGCTTCGCGGCGAGACCAGGCCGATCGCCAAGGCGAATTAGCCCTGGGGCACGAGGACCGCCGCACCCTCGATCTCGCCCGAGCGGAGCGCCGCGAGCGCTTGATTGGCGCGGGTCAGCGGAAACTCGGTCGTACGGGTTCGCACCGACGCCCGCGTCGCGATGTCCATGAACTCGCGTCCGTCGACGCGGGTCAGGTTGGCGACCGACAGGATCGAGCGCTCGCCCCACAAATCCTCATATGGAAAGGCCGGGATGTCGCTCATGTGGATTCCGGCGCAGACGACCCGGCCGCCCTTGCGCACGTGCTTGAGCGCTTGCGGGACGAGCGCCCCGACCGGAGCGAAAATGATCGCCGCATCGAGCTCTTCCGGCGGAGCGGCGCCCGATCCGCCGGCCCAGGAGCAGCCGAGCGAAAGCGCGAATCTCTGCGTCTCGGTGTCGCCCTCTCGCGTGAAGGCGAGGACTTCACGCCCCTGCCATTTGGCGACCTGCGCAAGAATGTGCGCCGAGGCGCCGAAGCCGTAGAAGCCAATCCGTTCGCCGGCACCCGCGAGCTTGAGCGCGCGCCAGCCGATCAGACCCGCGCAGAGCAGCGGCGCGGCCTCGACGTCGCCGAACCCGTCGGGAATATGCAGGCAGAAGCGCGAGTCCGCCTGGCAGTGGGTCGCATAGCCGCCGTCGCGGGTGAAGCCGGTGAAGACCGGCCGGTCGCACAGATTTTCCATGCCGTGGGCGCAATAGAAGCAGCTGCCGTCGGTGCCGCCGAGCCAGGGCACGCCGACGCGGTCGCCGATGGCGAAGCCCTCCGCCTCGGGTCCGAGCGCCAGAACCCGGCCGACGATCTCGTGGCCGGGCACGATCGGCAGAGGCCCACGAATGTCGCCGTCGACGATGTGCAGGTCGGTCCGGCACACGCCGCAGGCGGCGACCTCGACGAGCAGCTCGCGGCCGGAAGGTTCCGGGATTTCGCGGCTCACTTCGCGCAGCGGCTCTCGCGCGCGATCGAGGATCATCGCGCGGCCGTTCATCGGCCGCCGGGGCGCGCCTCGGCGTCGATCACCGCCGTGCCTGCGTGGTGCCTGTCGAGATGGCGCTTGATGATCCTCAGGTTGCGCGTATTCGACCGGAAGAAGAAGTCGGGGATCGCGCCGACCCAGGGGATGAGGCCGAGCAGCCAGTCGACGCCGATGTTGCCGCCCATTCGCGTCAGCTGCCACTTCGACATCCCGAGGTTGCGAGCTTCCCAGGCGAGATAGGCGCCGATCGCCGCCGCGGCCGTGCTTCCGACGACCGGAACGAGGTCGAGGATCACATCGAGGCCGACCGGGCGATTGATTCCGGGAACAACGAACAGCCGTTCGAGCAGCTTTTCCATCGCCTCGACCCGCTGACGGACCGAGGCGGGGTCGGTCCCGATTGGGAGACGCGGGCGTTCGCCAGCTTTCATCGGCATCATTGATCTTCCCGACCGGGCTTTTGTTCCAGGTCGGTGAGCGTATGGCGCGCATAGCGGTTCCCGGCAAAACCCTGAATCCGGCTCGCGACGAGCGACCAGCGAATCGGCGCGGCGAGCGGAATGAACAGTTGCGCGTCGTCGATCCGCCCCGCCGCGTCGTACAACAAGGCATAGCGCTGCGCGGGCACGGGAGCCGTGCGGGCCGCGCCGAGCAGTTGGTCGACATCCTCGTCGCACAGCGGAACCGCGCCGCAACGGAAGTTTCGCAGGAACCAGGCGGGGGACGTCGAGGGCGCGACGGCGTCGATCAGCGTCACGTCGGCGGTGTTCGGGGTCCTTGCGCGCTCCACGGTGAGCCCGAGCGGGCCCCAATCGGCGGCGAGCCGGGCGAACAGGATGTCCGCGCCGGGGCCCTGGTCCAGATAGACCCGGATTGCTGGCTTGTTTTCGTTGCCGAACAGTCGCTTCGCTTCGGCCAGCAGCACGGGGCGCCGATCCGCGAGCGAGGTCCCGTACCAGGCCGGCTGAACGGGATCGGGGACCCCGTCCAGGCCTGGCTCCAGCACCGTGGCCCGAGCGAGAAGGCCCGGAACGTTGAGCGCGGCGACCAGGGCGTCGCGGTCGATCGCCTGGCTCAGCAGGCGCCGGACATCGCGGTCGTCCAGCAGGCCGCCGCCGGAGGCTGGAACGAGTCCGAACAGGCCCGACGCCGGGTCGAACCGGAGGCTGTTGCGCTGCAACCTGATCGATCTGGCGAAGGGCAGGCCGGCGAAGGTCCCGCCAAGGACCAGGTCGGCCTTGCCCGCGGCGAAGGCGCGTACGGCAGGCTCGGCGGACTCGCCGCTCAGGAGCACTTCCTCGCGGCGGGCGATGTCGTCGTCGCCGGCCATGACCTCGCTCAGCAGACGGAGCTCGCCGCCCGGTCCGCCGGCCGGGGAGAGGCTGAACGGTCCGGTGCCGTAGCCGCCGCGGATGATCGCCATCTCGGGCTGGGCAAGCAGCGGCAGAAGGTTGGGGCGCGGAGCCGCCAGCCGGATCTCGATCACCCGGTCGGTCATCGCGACGATGTCTTCGACCGCGCCCAGAGTGTCCTTGATCGGGTTCCGGCTGCGCGCCGCGATCTGCCGCTTGAGCACGCGCGCGACCTGCTCCGCGGTGATCTTGCCTCCGCCGGGCCAGGCGGTGGCGGCGAGCCGGAAGATATAGCTCATGCCATCGTCGCTGACGTTCCACCGCTCGGCGAGGCCGGCGACGATATTCCCTCCCGAGTCGAACCGGACGAGGCCTTGCGCGACGTTGGAGAGAAGCACAGAGTCGGAGCTCGAAAGCGGGCCCGAGGCCGGGTCGCGCAGCTGGGGCTCGCCCCCGATCACCAGAACTTTGACCGTTCCCTCCGGCTCCTGCCGGCACGCCGCCATGCCTCCGGCCAGCGCCAGGATCAGGGCGAGCGCGATGAGCTTCGACCGCATGCCGCCCGTTTACCCGCAAGCATCGGTTCAGCAAGCATCTGGATATCTGAGGCCAGCTGTTTTACTGGAGTAAGGCAGTGCCGACTCCTCAAGACAGGACGAGCGTGGCCGACAGGGACGGATACTGGAGCCGTGACGGAGTCCCGGTCGAGGAACTTCCCGACCCCTTCGCTTCGGAGACCGAGCTTTTCGATCATGGCGAGGGCGGCGAGCGGCAGGGCGAGCTGCGGCCCGGGCGACGACGCTGGCCGATCGTCTTATACTCGATCGCCGGCCTGCTCCTTCTCACGCTCGTCTGGCTGATCGTGACCGCTCCGTTGTCGCGCGCGCTCGAGCCGCTCGACGATCCGGCGCTGCTTCTCGTCAGCGAGGAAGGGAGCGCGATCGCCCGCCGCGGAGCGATCAAGGAAGAGCCGGTCGATGTCGAGAAGCTCAATCCGCTGACCCCCGCCGCCTTCGTCGCGATCGAGGACCGGCGATTCTACCGGCACTGGGGGATCGACCCGCGCGGGATCGGACGGGCGATGCTCGCCAACATGCGCGCGGGCGGAGTCCGGCAGGGCGGAAGCACGCTCACGCAGCAGCTCGCCAAGACCAATTTCCTGTCATCGGACCGGAGCTTGAAGCGCAAGGCGCAGGAAGTGATCATCGCCTTCTGGCTCGAGGCATGGCTGACCAAGCAGGAGATTCTGTCGCGCTATCTGTCGAGCGTCTATTTCGGCGACGGGGTCTATGGCCTTCGCGCCGCGGCACATCATTATTTCAGTCGCGATCCCGAAAACCTCAATCTCGCCCAGTCGGCGATGCTCGCGGGAATGGTGCAGGCGCCCTCGCGGCTGGCGCCGACGCACAACCTGGCGCTCGCCCAAAAGCGCAGCCGGCTCGTGCTGGCGGCGATGGCCGACACCGGAGCCATCACTCGCGGTCGCGCGAGCTCCGTCCGCGCAGCCCGGCCGGTGATCAGATCGTCGAAGGTGCCGACGGGGACCTATTTCGCGGACTGGGTCGCGCCTTATGCCCAGAGGGCGTTCGATTCCGACTTCGGCGAGGTGAAGGTGACCACGACCCTCGACCGCGACCTCCAGCGGCTCGCGGTCCGGGCGGTCAACCGGGCGGCGACCGGCGGCGCCCAGGCCGCGCTCGTCGCGATGCGGCCCGACGGGCGGGTCGTGGCGATGGTCGGAGGCGAGAGCTACAAGGATTCGCCGTTCAACCGCGCGACCCAGGCGCGGCGCCAGCCCGGCTCGGCGTTCAAGCTGTTCGTCTATCTCGCCGCGCTCCGCGCCGGATGGACTCCGGACAGCCTGATCGAGGACGAGCCGATCACCATCGGCGGCTGGACTCCGGTCAACAGCGATCGGGTGTACCGTGGGCAGATCACCCTGCGGGAAGCCTTCGCGAGATCGAGCAACGCGGCGACCGTCCGCCTGTCAGAAGCGGTCGGCCGCGGCAACGTCATCCGGGCCGCCCGCGATCTCGGAATCACGACTCCTCTGCCCGACAAGCCGAGCCTCGCGCTCGGCGCCGCGGGAGTCAGCCTGCTCGAGCTGACCTCGGCCTACGCCGCCGTGGCGAGCGGCCGCTATCCGGTCGTCGCCCGCGGCCTTCCGAGGGAGCCGGCGGACGAAGGCATCTCCGCCCTGTTTCAGGGCGGCGGTGCGCTCGACCGGCGGCGCGACCGGGTCCCCATGCTCGACCTGCTCTACGCGGCCGCGAACGACGGGACGGGGCGCCGGGCCGCGCTCTCCGTGCCGACATTCGGCAAGACCGGGACCAGCCAGGAGAACCGCGACGCTTTGTTCATCGGGTTCGCCGGCGATCTGGTGGTCGGCGTCTGGGTCGGCCGGGACGACAACAAGTCGCTCGGAACGATCAGTGGCGGGACGGTGCCCGCGCAGATCTGGCGCAACTTCATGGTTTCGGCCCTCGCGGTCGACGGTCGAGCCGGGCCGCCGCTTCCCGACGGATTCCAGCGGCGCCCGGATGCGGAGCCGTCGCGCCATGAAAGCCCGCTTCCGCCCGAGTGGAGCGACGGAACGAAGCCGCTTCGCGAGATCGCGCGCAAGCTCCGGGAACTGCT
The DNA here is from genome assembly GCA_036375515.1 of Sphingomicrobium sp. Lineage (GTDB taxonomy): Bacteria > Pseudomonadota > Alphaproteobacteria > Sphingomonadales > Sphingomonadaceae > Sphingomicrobium. Next base: position 4,446 of record DASURT010000129.1, on the reverse strand, counting down.
TGGCGAATAGTAGCGCCGCAATTCGTTAACCCAGCCGCTTAAATCTTCTTCAACCAGCCCGGGCCTAGGCCGGCTCTCAACCTGTGCCAGCCAAGGTGCAGGGGATGCATTCGATGGATGGAACCCTAGGAGACCAGAGATGGCCAAGTTTCGTAAGCTGTTTAAGAATGAAAAGGGTGCGACCGCGATCGAGTACGGCCTGATTGCGGCCCTGATCGCCGTTGCGGCGATCGCCGCGATGCAGAACATCGGCACCGCGCTCGGCACGACCTTCAACAACGTGTCGGACTGTCTTAATCAGACGACCTGCTAATTCCAGCAGTCGTTCCGGTTTCAAGGGGAGGCGGCGGCGCCGAAAGGCGTCGCCGCTTTTCTTTTCGTTAAATGTGGCCGTTACCGCACAGTAACCGGTTGTTGTCGAAGCAGCTATTGCCGAGTTGGGCGTCGGATGTCAGTTTTCGCCACCGATGAGGTGGAGGGTGCTTCTCGTCCCAGCTCTGTTCTGGGCGGCGCGTGCCGATGCGCGGCCGCCGCCGCTCCATGATTCCGTCTCACTCAACATCGGCCTCAACTGCCAATGGCAGCAGCGCTGCATCGCCGACCAGAAGAAGGCGATGAAACGCGCCCTCAAATATGTGAAGAAATATGAGCCGCCCGCCTGGCGGGTTCACCTGTGCAACAAGAATGCGTCGCGACATCGCTTCCGCGTCGACTGGATCGGATTCAATAACTGCATCCGCAATGCCGATCTTCGCCCTCCGCCGCCGCGTCCGCCGAAAAAGCGCGTGAGGCGGATCACGGAAGGTGAGCCGCGATCGCATTCGCTTGGAGAGCGCGGCTAGCTTCTCGCGATTTCCACAAGATTTTCGGGAAGTGGTGGAGCCGAGGGGGATCGAACCCCTGACCTTCGCAATGCCATTGCGACGCTCTCCCAGCTGAGCTACGGCCCCACGTTCTTCCAAGCGCCTCTAGGCGAACTTCCCCGCGCTGGAAAAGGGGGAAATCGTTCGCCGGAGCGCAATTTCCAGAAGGCCTAAGCCTCGTCGTCATCGCCGGCGGTCTCGACTCCGAGATCGTCGTCGCCGGTGTTGAGGTCGACCTCCTCGTCGGCGCTGACCTCCGCATCCTCGTCGATCGTGAGCTCCTCCGCGGCGAGGTCCTCGTCCTCCGCGGGCTCCTTCTTCACCGGGGGCGCAGCCTCGAACGCCAGCGGCTGCTTGGACTTCAGAACCGGCTCGGGGATCCAGTCGGTGCCGCAGTTGATGCAGTGCACCGGATCCTCGTGACCGAGGTCATAGAAGCGGGTCGAGCACTTGGGGCAAGTGCGCTTGGCGCCCCATTCGGGCTTCACCATCTTAGGTCTAACTCCAGTCAGATGTCGTTTGTCGCGGGCTCGGCCCGGCGTCGGGCGGCGCGCCTTGCCATAGCGATATGGCCCTGTCAAAGCGGATGCCAAGGGGCGGTTTTCCGCGTTGCCGAGGAGTCGCTGGCGATGACCCCACTCGATCGGCGTGCGTTCATCGGATGTTCGATCGCGTTCGGCGCGGCTTTCCAATCCTTGCCTCTGTGGGCGCGGGGCCTGTCATCCTTCCCTCCGCCTGCCCGGGAACTGATGGCGCCGGTTCCCGGCGGGCGTGTCTATGTCCGGATCAACGGCCGTCTGGATGGGCCGCGCCTGCCGGTCGTGGCGCTGCATGGCGGGCCCGGCGGCACGCACGGCTCGATGCTCGAGGCACTGGCGCTCGCGGACGAGCGCGCCGTCATTCTGTACGACCAGCTCGACAGCGGGCGCTCCGATCATCCGAACGATCCCGCGAACTGGACCGTGGGGCGCTTTACCGACGAGCTTGAGGCGGTCCGGCGGGCTGTTGGAGTGCCGCGGTGGCACGTGGTCGGGCACAGCTGGGGTGGGACGATCGCGCTCGAATATGGCGCTCGCCGTCCCGCCGCGCTCGCGGGGCTGGTGCTTGCCAGCCCCCTGGTCTCGACCCGGAGCTGGATCGCGGACGCGAATGCCCTTCGCGCCCAGTTGCCGAGGGACGTCCAGGCGGTCCTCGAAAGCTGCGATCCGCCGCGGCCGGTCACGCCGTCGTGCGAGAAGGCGACCAATGTCTTCTACCAGCAGTTCAACGGCCGCGAACCCGTCAGGGATAGCCTGAAGGCCTATGCCAAGGTCGAGAGGGCCGCGGGAGGCAAGGGCTTCAACCCCATACTCTACAACACGATGTGGGGCTCGAGCGAGTTCGTCGCCACCGGAACCCTCAAGGACTATGACGGCGAGCCGCTCCTGGCGAGGCTCGACGGGCGGCGAACCTTGTTCATCGACGGCCAGTATGACGAGGCGAGGCCGGTCACGCTCGGGGCGTTCGCCGCGCGCGTGCCGGGCGCCGAATTCGCGGTCGTTCCCGGCGCGGCGCACGGCTTCCTGAGTGACCGACCGGAAGAGGCGCTCGGCATCCTTCGCCCGTGGCTGCGCGATCGCGACGCGGCCTGATGGCGGTGATCGCGGTCGACGGCCCGGCGGCGAGCGGCAAGGGGACGATCGCGCGGGCGCTCGCCCGCCATTACGGCCTGCCGCACATGGACACCGGGCTGCTCTATCGGGCGGTCGCGCTCAACCTGTGGCGCTGGGGCGGCGATCCTTCGAGCGAGTTCGAGGCCTTGCGGGCCACGAGTGAGCTCAACCTCGACGCCGGCGATCCCGAACTGCGGAGCGAGCCGGTGTCGAAGGTCGCCTCGTCGATTTCGGCCTATGCCTCGGTCCGCGCCGCGCTCCTCGAGCGCCAGCAGGAATTCGCCCGCCAGGCCGGTGGGGCGGTGCTCGACGGGCGCGACATCGGGACGGTGATCGCGCCGGATGCGGACGTGAAGCTCTACGTCACCGCCTCGCCCGAAGTGCGCGCGAGGCGCCGCCGGCAGGAGCTGCTCGGCCGCGGAATGAACGTCCATTTCGAGGACGTGCTCGCCGACATCCGCGCTCGCGACGAGCGGGATTCGACCCGCGCGGCCGCGCCGCTCAGGCAGGCGCCCGACGCGCTTCTGCTCGACACGAGCGAGCTCACCATCGAGGAGGCGATCGCCAAGGCCCTTCGGCTGGCGCAGGAACGGCTGGCGGACGCCTGATCCGGCCTAGCGCGAGGCCGCGGCGGACGCCGTCGCGACCGGCACCGGCGCGACCGGCGCGGGGTCGAGCCCGTAAACATCCTCGGCGAAGGTCAGCTTTCCGTCCTCGACGCTCGCTGTCAGGTAGGTCACGTAGATCGGTACGCCCTTGTCGACCTGCACCAGCTGCTCGGGCCCGTCGGCCGGGGGAGCCGGGTCGCGGCCGAGCAGCCATTGCGCCAGCCGCTCCGGGTGCTCGAGGCGGATGCAGCCGAGGCTGAGCGTGCGTTTCGCCTTGGCGAACAGCTCCTTGTGCGGGGTGTCGTGCAGGAAGATGCCCTGATCGTTGACGAACCCGAACTTCATCTTGCCCATCATGTTGTTGGGCCCGGTGAGCTGTCGGATGTGGACCTCGACGTCGCCGGCGGCGACCGCCTTCCAGTCGATCGTCGTCGGGTCGATCGGGTCCTGCCGCTCATAATTGAAGGCGGCCACCGTCTCGTATCGGGCGGCCTTCAAATAAGACACGCCGCGCTTGAGGACGATCGGCGCGACCTTGCGGCGGGCGACGTCCTGCGGGATGTGCCAGTAGGGATTGAAGGTCACGAAGTGGATGGTTCCGGCGAGCAGCGGGGTCTGCGCGTTCCTCTTGCCGACGATTACCTTCATCGAATCCACGGCCCGGCCGTCCTCGAGCATCCACATCCGGGCGCTGGCCGCGTCGACCAGGATCGCGCGGCCTTTCGCGGGCAAGAGGCGGAGCCGTTCGAGCGTGCTCCCGATCCGCGGGTCGTCGCCGCCTTGGCTTTGGGCCTGCTCGCGCAGCGCCGAATAGAGCGGGTTCACCGAGGCGACCCGGTCGACGTGGTCCGAAAGCGAAGGGGCGGCCGCGGCTTCACCGAGGATGGCGGGGGCGTGCGGCACCTTCGGGACGAGCGCCGGGTCGCCGTAGCTCATGCCCGGCACGGGACGGTTCAGGGCCTGCACGTAGCGGAGCCATGCGGCCGAGATGGCCTTGTCGTCGGCCGGCTGCCCACCGGCGAGCGCGGCTTCCACCGACGCCGCGAGGACGGGCCCGTCGGCGAAGCCGTCCAGGGTCGAGCGGCGCAGGATCGCGGGAAGCTTGGCTGCGGCAGCACGAGTCCCGGTGTCCCTTAACCAGATCAGCGGATTGGCGTGCGCGGAATAATAAGCATCGACGGCGATCCGGCTCGCGAGAGCCGCGGCCGACGGGGCGGGATTCACGACCTCTTGCGGCGGAGTGGGAGCGACCTGCCGCGTCGGCATCGGCGCGACATCCTGCGCTTGCGCGGAAGCCGCGGCCGCGATCGCCGCCCATGCCGC
>DASURT010000128.1:0-7939 GCA_036375515.1 Sphingomicrobium sp. | reverse complement strand
CGCAACATCCACGTCGGCGGCGGCATTTCCGAAGAGGAATTCGTCGCCATGCGCGAGGCTCGCGACAAGACGCTTTGCACGCCCAGATTGCTCTATCCGGCGATCCAGGTGAACATTCGTGGCGGCCGGCTTCCGCCGGCGGAGCCCGGCGGCCGGCGGTTCCTCAAGATCCCGGTCCGCGCCGCGGACGAAATGCCGACCTAGTTCGCGGCGACCGACAGGCCGCGCGTGTCTTTCCCATACACATCGTCGACGAAGGTCAGCTGTCCGTCGTCGACCTGGGCGGTCAGATAGGTGAGATAGACGGGCACCGGCCTGGGCAGGAGAACGTGCTGCTCGGGCTCGGACGAAGGCGCGACAAGGATGCCGCGCATCAGCCAGCGCGCCAGCCGCTGCGCATCCTCGACCCGGATGCAGCCGTTGCTGATGTCGCGGTCCGCGGACGCGAACAGATCCTTTTGCGGAGTGTCGTGGAGATAGACGTCGAACTGATTGGGGAAGCCGAACTTCACCTGGCCCATCGAATTGGCCGGTCCCGGAAGCTGGCGCACAGCCACGGTCTCGTGGCCCGCGGCTACCGCCTTCCAGTCGACCTTGGCCGGGTCGAGTTTCCGCGCATCGTCGCCGTAGCCGGTCATCACGACATAACCGTGCGACTTCAGATAGCTCAGGCCCTGGTCGAGCACCTTCGAGGCCGTCAGCTTGCGCACAAGGTCCGGCGGAACGTTCCAATAGGGGTTGAGAGTCGCATAATAGATGGTGCTCGCGAGCATCGGCGTCGGGGTCGACGGCTTGCCGACGATGACCTTCATCGAATCGACGATCTGGCCTTTTTCGACCATCCACAGCCGCGCCGAGGCGGAATCGACGACGATGTAGCGGCTCTGGAACGGCATCGTTCGGATGCGGTCGAGATTGGCGAGCACGCGCGGATCGGGGGGCGCGCCGGTCGACTGCATCTGTTGCCAGGCGGCGTCGCGGATCCGGGCATAGACGGGATTGGGGCTGGCCGCCGAGCGGACGTACGCGGCGAGCGAGTTCGCGGAAACCGCCCGAGCGAGGATCTCCCGCGGGGACTGGGCCCGAGGGGACACCCAGCTGTCGGCGAACAGCATGCCTTCCGGCGGGCGCCGGAGCGCCTGGACGTACAGGATCCAGGCGGTGGTGAGCAGGCGATCCGCATTGGCGAGCGCGGTTGAATCCCCGGTCCGTGCCCGGGCGAGCAGGCTGTTCGCCTGCGCGGCGAGCGCCGGGCCGCTGGCAAAGCCATCGAGCGAAGCCCCCTGCAGGATCCCGATCAGGTCGCGCGCCGCGGCGCTGTCCGGTCCGGCGCGCAGCCAGAACGGCGCCCCCCGGCGGGACGCGTAGAACCCCTCGACGGTCCGATCGATCGAATCGCCCTGCGCCTCATGGGCGAGAGTTTGCGGGGAGGTTGCCGCCGAAGCGGGCGCGACAGGGACCAGCAGCGCCACGCAGGCGGCGCCGGCCAGCATCCGGATTTTCATGATCCAACTCTTTGTAAAATCTAGCTTGATCCGAACAACGCCCGGAACGACTGCGGGTTCAGAATGCATTTCGGCGCCGTCACGCGCCGACGATCACAGGCGTCCCGATGTCGGTCACCGCGAAGAGCTTTTTCGCGAATGCGACCGGCAGCCGGATGCAGCCGTGCGATGCGGGATAGCCGGGGTTGTATCCGCCGTGGAGCGCGATGCCGTATTGGTCGATGCGTTGCATGAACGGCATCGGCGCGTTGTCGTACTTCTTCGAGCGGTAGAAGGTCTTTTTGTCGAGAACCGAGAAGATGCCGGTCGGCGTCGGCTTGCGGTCGTTGCCGGTCGAGATGGTCGCCACCGCGACGAGGCTCTGGCCGCGGTAAAGGTAGGCGAGCTGGTCCGACAGGCTGATGACGACCCGTTCAGGGCCGGCGCTCTCGGACACGTTGCGCCACAGATACTGGCCCGGCTTCAGGTGCTTGAAGCCGAACACCTGGAACATGTCGAACGCCGCCTGCGAGGCCGAGTCACCCGCTCGCATCTTGGCTTCGTAGGTTTCCAGCGCCGCCGCGGGGGTCGCGGTCATCAGGGCAGTGGACGCGCACAACCCCATTGCCGCCAGCGGATAAGCTAGCCGCTTCAACATTTTAGGCACCTGTGATTTCTCTATTGACTTTTGCGACGATAATGCTCCGCGGCCGAGTCGAGTTCCACGGCCGTTCAGGTCGAGAACGGAAACCGGGCCTTATTTCATCCCGCGAGCCCTGCCCCGGTCTTTGATGCTATGGGTAGGCAATGCGCGAAAGACTCTCTTCCGCCATTGCCGGGCTTGCAGCGGGAGCGGGAACGTTTGCGTTCCTGCGATGGCTCCGGGCGAAACCCGAAAGCGCGGCCTCCGACGCGGCGGAGAGATCGTCGGCGATGGTCGATGAAGCGAGCTTGCAGTCTTTCCCCGCGAGCGATCCGCCGAGCTGGACCCTGGGCGAGGAGCGTGAGCGGTAAATGGTCCAGCTCCGACCCTAGGCCGGATCGAGCCCGAACTTCATGCGCCAGGCGCGGTCGAGCAGATCCTGCTCTTCGGCGTGTTTGCGGATGTAGGCCGCGACGAAGGGGCAGATCGGAATCACCTTCAAGCCCCGCTGTCTGGCCGAAGCGAGCGCCGTCCGGATGAGCAACGTGCCCAGGCCCTTGCCTTCGTGCGCCGGCGGCACTTCGGTGTGGGTGAACATGATCTTGCCCGCTGGCAAGGTATATTCGGCGACCGCGAGACTGCCGTCGCCGAGGTCGATCTCGAACCGGTGCTTTTCCGGATTGTCCCGGACGGTATAGGTTGCCGCGGCGTCGGTCATCCGACGGCTGTAAGCTCCGGGAGCAGGCGGCGCCAGCCGAGCTCGCGATCGAGTCAGCGCAGCCTGGCGTGGGCGAGGTCCGTTAACCCGCGTTAACTTTGCGTATTGCGTCATGCCCGGTCCCGTGATTAGTTCCCGCCGCGACGACGCCGTCGCTTCTTGTGACGCTTTCGGTCGACGGCGCCGCCGGGTCACCAACCCGCTAATCGGGGCGGACGTGGCGCAGGTTCCGGGGAGTTTCCATGCACAAAGTGATCATTGCGGCGCTCGCCGCCGGCTCGCTGTTGGCGATTGCTGGCTGCAACAAGCCGGCCGCGACCGAAAATGCGGCGACCGAGACTGCCGCCACCGCGGACGGCATCAACGGCACGTGGAAGGCCGACATCGACAGCGTGAAGTTCGACCAGAAGCCCGACGAATATCTGCTCCAGGCGGGCCAATATTCGTGCAAGAGCTGCGTCCCGTCCTACTCGGTCGCGGCCGACGGAGCATTCCATGCGGTCCAGACGCCTTATGCCGACAGCATGTCGGTCAAGGTCGTGGACGATCACAACATTGTGCGGACCGCGAGGAAGGGCAGCCGGCAGATCGGCGAAACCAAAGTGGCGATCTCGGCAGACGGCAATACGCTGACCGGGTCCTTCACTGACACTTCCGTCGAGGGTGCTCCGGCGCAAAAGGGCGAATATACCGAGAATCGGGTCGGTCCGACGCCCGCGGGAGCGCATGCGGTCTCCGGTCAATGGCAGCCTTCGAAGCTCTCGAACTTCAACGAGGAATCGCTGACGGTCGCCTTCAATATCGAGGGCGACACGGTCCACTTCAGCTCTCCGTCGGGCTACAGCTATGATGCGAAGATCGGCGGGCCGGATGTGCCAATCAAGGGCGATATCAGCGGAGCGACCGCTGCGATCACGAAGTCCGGCGACAGTTACGTCGAAACCGACAAGCGCGACGGCAAGGTGATTTCGGTCACGACTTTCGCGGCCGGCGCCGACGGGAAGCTGAACGTCGTCAGCGAGAACAAGCTCGACGGTTCGAAGACCAGCTGGACCGCGACCAGGCAATAACAGGGGAGGGGCGGTCCGTGCACGCCGGGCCGCCCCATTTGCCTGGAGCAGCGCGGAGATCGTCGAGCCTGCCGGTCTGAACGTGACCAACCGCGGACCGGCTTCACGTGACGCGTCAGGCTTGCCACCGGCCTTGCGGAGGCGCTCGATCACGTGATCAGCGGCAACACCCGGCAGGAACAATGAATGCAGATTCATCCAAGAGTGCCTTGTTGTCTGAGAGCACGTAATCTCACCCCGCCGTGACGAAGGTGTCGAGCACCTTCTTTCGGCCGGAGTGCTCGAAGTCGATCTCGAGCTTGTTGCCCTCGATCGCCGCGATGGTGCCGTAGCCGAACTTGCCGTGGAACACGCGCTGGCCGAGCGCTAGGTCGGTGCGGCCCTGGTTGCCGAGGCTGACGGCGGACGCGCGGACTTCAATTGGGGGTTTCCGATCCCAACGCCCCCTCTCCCCGCTCGCGCCTTGCGCGAGTCGACCCTCCCCCGCGAGGGGGGAGGGTGAAGCGACGCGGCTCGCCCTTTGCCAGCCGGGGCCGCGCGATGTGCGGGCAACATGCGCGAAGGGGTCGGACCGCTCCGACCATTGGGCGCGCCACAGGCTCTCGCCGCCGGTCATCGTGGTCTCTTCCTCGATATGCGCCTTGGGCAGCTCGGCGAGGAAGCGCGAGGGGATCGAACTGGTCCACTGGCCGTAGATGCGGCGGTTGGCGGCGTGCAGGATGGTCGCCTTCCGGCGCGCGCGGGTGATCGCGACGTAGGCGAGGCGGCGTTCCTCCTCGAGCGCGGGCAACCCGCCTTCGTCCAGTGACCGCTGCGACGGGAACACGCCTTCCTCCCAGCCGGGGAGATAGACGATGTCGAATTCGAGGCCCTTGGCCGCGTGGATGGTCATGATTGTGACGCGGTCGCCGATGCGAGCCTCGTCATTGTCCATCACCAGCGACACATGATCGAGGAACGCGCGCAGGTCCTCATAATCCTCCATCGCGCGCGTGAGCTCGGCGAGGTTCTCCAGCCGGCCCGCGCTTTCGGCCGAACGGTCCGCCTGGAGCATCGCGGTGTAGCCGGATTCGTCGAGCATGATCCGGGCGAGCTCGGCGTGGGACAGGGTGCTCGCCATCTCGCGCCACCGGGCGACGTCGGCGACGAAATTGCCCAGACTCCGGCGGGCCTGGGGCGTCAGCTCGTCGGTGCCGAGGATCGAGGCGGCGGCGATCAGCAGCGGCTGCTGCGCCGCGCGGGCGTGGCGGTGGATCGTCGCAAGCGCCTTGTCGCCGAGGCCCCGCTTGGGCTGGTTCACGATCCGCTCGAACGCGAGGTCGTCGGCGGGCTGCGCGATGAGCCGGAGATATGCGATCGCGTCGCGGATCTCGGCGCGCTCGTAGAATCGGAAGCCGCCGATGATCTGGTAATTGAGCCCGATCGCGATGAACCGTTCCTCGAGCTCGCGGGTCTGGAACTGGGCGCGGACGAGGATGGCGACATCGTCGAGCGAGCCGCCGCGGATCTGGTGGGACTCGATCTCCTCGCCGACGCGCCGCGCTTCCTCCGGCCCGTCCCAGATGCCGATCACGCGGACCTTCTCGCCGTCGCCGGCGTCGGTCCAAAGCGTCTTGCCGAGACGGCCGGCGTTGTGCGCGATGAGGCCGTCGGCCGCGGCGAGGATGTGGCTGGTCGAGCGGTAATTCTGCTCGAGGCGGATGACCTTCGCTCCGGGGAAGTCCTTCTCGAAGCGCAGGATGTTGGCGATCTCGGCTCCGCGCCAGGAGTAGATCGACTGGTCGTCGTCGCCGACGCAGCAGAGGTTGCGGCGCGGCTCGGCGAGCAGCTTCAACCATTCGTACTGAGCCTGGTTGGTGTCCTGATATTCGTCGACGAGGATGTAGCGGAAGCGGCCGCGGTAGGTTTCGAGCACGTCGGCGCGCGTCCTGAAGATGCGCAGCATATGCAGGAGCAGGTCACCGAAATCGCAGGCGTTGAGGGTTTGGAGGCGCGCCTGATACTGGGCGTAGAGTTCGGCGCCTCTGCCGGCGGCGAAAGCCTCGGACTCCCCGGCGTCGACCTGCTCGGGAGTCCAGCCGCGGTTCTTCCAGCGGTCGATCAGGCCGGCGAGCTGGCGCGCGGGCCAGCGCTTTTCGTCGAGGCCCGACGCCTGGACCAGCTGCTTCATGACGCGCAGCTGGTCGTCGGTGTCGAGGATCGTGAAGTTGGATTCGAGTCCGACCAGCTCGGCGTGGCTTCGGAGCATGCGCGCGGCAACCGAGTGGAACGTGCCGAGCCACGGCATCCCTACGGCGGCATTCCCACGACGCTGCGCGTCGCGTGAACCTTGGCCGCCTCCGCCCTCGATCGCGCCGCCCGAGATCGCCGAGACCCGCCCCTTCATTTCGCGCGCGGCCTTGTTGGTGAAGGTGACGGCCAGGATCTGGCTAGGCCAGGCGCTGCGAGTGGCGATCAGGTGGGCGAGGCGGGCGGTCAGCGCGGCCGTCTTTCCCGTGCCTGCACCCGCGAGGACGAGCACCGGGCCTTCCGTCGTCAGCACGGCTTCGCGCTGCGGCGGGTTCAGGCCCTGCAGATAGGCGGGCTCGGGATTAAGGGCAGAGGTTTCGGGCACCGGGCGGAGTTAGGCGGGGGAGAACGAAACGGCAACCGAAGAGCGCCATCCGCCGATGGCGAATCGGGCCGCCTGGCGGGAGTTGCCAAAAGGTTCCAACGGTTGTTCCCGATATCCCCATTATCCACAGGCTTTTCGCCCGATTTTTCGCTTTGACGACTCGGACGAGAGGTGCATGGTGAATGGGTGATCGGGACGGCGGTCCCGGCCTCCCCAGAGGGCCGGAAACGGCAAGACGGGTGCGGCAGGTGACCAAAGGTCCGATCTCTGCCGGCAGGCAATGCCAAAACTCTTTCGGGAGTGGAAGCGGGGCCAGCCGGAAAGAGGCGCCGGAAGAGTCGGTCTTCCTCGAGCGCGACGCGGCTTCCAGCGGTTTTCGGATCGCGGGAGGCGAAGCGAGACGCAAGAGTGATCGACCCAAGAAGGGCCGTGGAACATCGCTGGACGAGTCCTCCGGGCTCTGGAAGGTGGTGGGAAGCGACGCCTGAGCTGGTGAGCCAGGATCGAGAGCGGGTCGGTAAGCCGCAAGGTTCCATCGACCAGGTTACGAACACCGGCATATCCTTCGCTCGGCGCAGTGGGGGCTGGCAGCAATGCCGGCCCCCATTTCTTTTGGGGCAACGACTTCCCGCATTTCGGGGCAACCACTTCACGCATTTCGGGGCGGCTGCGCCGGTCGCATGAGGCCGTCGCATGAGGCCGTCGAAACGCGACATTTAATCTGATCATATTGCCGAACCGCGCGTTGGAGCGCGAGCGTTCCCATGGATGCGATGGCGCCCTTCTCGATCGAATCCAGCCCGGACCGGGCGACGCACATCGCGATCGTCGTCCACTCGCTCAGCCGCGGCGGGGCGCAGCGGCGGCTCGTGACCCTCGCCAACGCTTTCGCAGAAGCGGGCCGCGAGGTGGATTTCGTCGCCCTGCGCCGCGGAGGCGACGTCGACGAGCTGCTCGATGCCCGCGTCCGGCTCTCGATCCTGACCGATGCATCCAAGAGGGCCTGGAAGCCGTGGTTCCTGGAGGGATGGCGGAAGCTCACGGGCTGGATCGCGCGCAACCGGCCGGGCGTCGTCGTCGCGGGATCGACGGCGGTGCACTTCACCGCGGTCGTGGCCTGCAAGCGGTCGAGGAATCGTCCATCGCTCGTGCTCCGGGCGAGCCGGCATCCCGTCCGGCATTTCCCCCGGTCGAGGCCGCACAAGCGCATGGGCGAGCCGATCCAGCGGTGGGCGCGCCGCCGCCTCTACGACGCGGCCGATCTCGTGCTGGCCGTGTCCCGCGAAACCGCCCAGTCGCTGAGGTCGGGAATGGCCCGCCCGGAACGATGCGTCGAAGTCGCCAACCCGGTGCTCACGCCCGCCTTCCTGGACAGCCTGGGCAGCGCTCCCCCGCATCCATGGCTGGCGG
>DASURT010000127.1:0-22463 GCA_036375515.1 Sphingomicrobium sp. | reverse complement strand
GCTGCGTTCAGCAGAGTTCGTTGTTGAAGCGCTCCGCGCTCCTGGGCTCCGGCCTTCGCCGGAGAACAGTTACCAGGGCAGCTCGGACCCGTTGCGCCTCAAGAGCTTGCCGGTCTGCTCCATCGTCAGCCGGTCGATCAGCGCGCGCATGGCGTTCACGCTCTCTTGCGGAGAGATCTCCGCGCCCGCGCCCCCCATCCGGGTCTTCACCCAGCCGGGACTGAGCGCAACTACCGCGACCCCGGCGGGCTTCGCCTCCAGCGCGAGGCAGTTCCAGGCCATGTTCAGCGCGGCCTTGGAGGTGCGGTAGGGAATCCAGCCGCCGCTGTTCTGGGCGATGCTCCCCATGCCGCTGGAGATGGCAATCATCTTGGCGCCGTCAGTCATGCGCGACAGCAGCGCCTTGCCGAGCATGTAGGGAGCGATGGCGTTGACCATCATCATCTCTTGCCAGTCGCGCGCATCATCGGCGGTTTCGCCGTTCATCGGATGATTGGTCCCGGCATTGGCGATGAACAGGTCGAGCGGGCCTTCGACCCTGGCGGGAAACGCGGCCACGGCCTCGGCGTCCGAGAGATCGAGCGGCTCGACGCGGACGTTCAGCGCGTCCAACTCCGGGCCGGACTTCCGGGCGGTCGCGATCACGACCCAGCCGTCCGCGGAATATTGGCGCGCGAATTCGAGGCCGATGCCGCGGTTCGCTCCGGTGATGAGGACTGTGGGCATGAAAGCTGAACCTTCGTCATGCTGAACTTGTTTCAGCATCCATTCGGGAAACCCGCTCAGCCCTTGTCGTCAATGGACCCTGAAACTCAGGGTGACGGGAACGATCAGTCGAACAGGCTCGACACCGAGCTCTCGTCGGCAATCCGGCGGATCGCCTCGGCGAGCAAAGGCGCGATCGTCAGCCGCCGGATCTTGCCGCCCTTGGGGTCGGGCTCTCCGGTCCAGATCGAATCGGTCACGACCAGTTCGCTCAATTCGGACTTGGCGACGCGGGCGGCGGCTGCGCCCGAGAGCACGCCGTGGGTGCAGTAGGCGAACACGTCCGTGGCGCCTTCCTGTTTCAGCGCCGCAGCCGCGTTGCACAGGGTGCCGGCCGAATCGACGATGTCGTCGACGAGTATGCAGGTGCGTTTATCGACATCGCCGATGATGTTCATGACCTCCGATTCGCCGGCTTTCTCGCGGCGTTTGTCGACGATCGCGAGGGGAGCGTTGTTGAGCCGCTTGGCGAGGCCGCGCGCGCGCACGACACCGCCGACGTCGGGCGAGACGACGAGCAGGTCGCGGTTGCCGAAGCGGGCGTGGATGTCGGTCGCGATCACCGGCGAAGCGAACAGATTGTCGGTCGGTATGTCGAAGAAACCCTGGATCTGCCCGGCGTGAAGGTCGATCGAAAGCACCCGGCTCGCGCCCGCTACGGTGATCAGATTGGCGACGAGCTTGGCCGAAATCGGGGTACGTGGGCCGGGCTTCCGGTCCTGCCGCGCATAGCCGAAGTAGGGGAGCACGGCGGTGATCCTTTTGGCCGACGCGCGGCGGAGCGCGTCGATGCAGATCAGCAGCTCCATCAAATTGTCATTCGCCGGATAGCTCGTCGACTGGACGACGAAGACATCCTCGCCCCGCACATTCTCGTTGATCTCGACGAAAATCTCCTCGTCCGCGAAGCGGCGGACGCTCGCCTCGGTCAACGGGATTTCGAGATAGTCGGAAATCGATCGGGCCAGCGGCAGGTTGCTGTTCCCGGCGAGCAGTTTCATGTGGCGTTTTCCCCAGCGGCGACTCGGCTTTAGCGAGGAGCGCGGATTCCGCAAAGGTTGCCGAAGCGGCTTCCCGCGCTAAATCGCCCGCATGGCAGACCGCCTGACCATCGCCCTTGCCCAGATGAACCAGCGCGTCGGCGACCTGGAGGGCAATGCCGCCGCGATGCTCGCCGTGCGGCGCGAGGCGAAGGGCGCGGACCTTCTGCTCTGCCCCGAGCTGCAGGTGACCGGCTACCCGCCCGAGGATTTGGTGCTGAAGCCGGAGTTCGTCCGGCGCACCCACGAATGCACGGACCAGCTGGTCCAGGCGACCACCGAGCCGGGGCCGGCGATGCTGATCGGCACGATCGTCCGCGAGGACGGCCTCAACTATAACGCGATGCTGCTCGCCGACGGCGGCAAGGCGATCGGCCGCACCTTGAAGCGCGCGCTGCCCAATTACGGCACCTTCGACGAGAAGCGCGTCTTCGCGCCCGGGCCGCTGCCCGAGCCGATCGAGTTCAGGGGCGTGAAGATCGGCCTGCCGATCTGCGAGGATATCTGGCAGGAGGAGGTCTGCGCGCATCTGGCCGAGGCCGGCGCGGAATTGCTGCTCGTGCCCAACGGCAGCCCCTATGAGCTCGACAAGGACGAGTTGCGCCAGCGGCTGGTCCGATCGCGCGTGCTCGAGACGCAGCTCCCGCTCGCTTATCTGAACCGCGTCGGTGGGCAGGACGAGCTGGCGTTCGACGGCTCGTCCTTCATCATGCATCCGGACGGCGAACTGGTCGCGCAGATGGCCGACTGGGACGAGGGGCTGCTCGTCACCGAATGGGCGCGGACGCCCGACGGCTGGCGCTGCCAGACGGAGTGCCAGCACGAGCTCGATCGCTTCCCGGCGGACGTCTATCGCGCGATGATGGTCGCGCTCCGCGACTATGTGACGCGCAACGGCTTTCCCGGGGTCATCCTGGGCTTGTCCGGCGGAATCGACAGCGCGCTCTCGGCGGCCGTCGCGGTGGATGCGCTCGGGCCCGGCCAGGTGTGGGGCGTGATGCTGCCGTCCAGATATACTTCGCCGGAAAGCCTCGAGGACGCGCGCGAGTGCGCGCGGCTGCTCGGCTGCCGCCATGACGTCATTTCGATTGTCCCGGGTGTCGACGCCGTGGCCGGGATGCTGCCCCAGCTCCAGGGGCCGGCTGCCGAGAACGTCCAGGCGCGCCTCCGGATGGTGGCGCTGATGGCCCTGTCCAATGCCGGGGGACAGATGCTGCTGACGACCGGCAACAAGAGCGAGATGAGTGTAGGCTACGCGACGCTCTACGGCGACATGGCGGGCGGCTATTCGGTGCTGAAGGACGCGTACAAAACGACGGTCTTCGCGCTGTCGCGCTGGCGCAACCGCAACAGGCCCGAAGGCGCGCTGGGGCCCGACGGGCCGGTGATGCCCGAGCGGGTGATCACCAAGCCGCCCTCGGCCGAGCTTCGTCCGGACCAGAGGGACGAGGACAGCCTGCCCCCTTATTCGGTGCTCGATCGCATCCTTGAGGGGCTGGTGGACAAGGAGATGTCGGTGACCGAAGTGGCGAACGCGACCGGCGAGGACGAGGCGCTGGTCGCGGATATCGAATCGAAGCTGCTGAGGGCCGAGTACAAGCGTCGTCAGGCGCCGCCGGGGGTGAAGATCGGCAACCGCAATTTCGGACGGGATCGGCGCTATCCGATCAGCAATTTCTTCCACAGCGGGCCGCGATGAGCCCCAAGGGAAGTATCGTTACCCGCTTCGCGCCGTCGCCGACCGGACGGCTTCACGTCGGCAACATCCGGACGGCGCTGCACAATTTCCTCTTCGCCAGGAAGCATGGCGGCACCTTCATCCTCAGGATCGACGACACCGATCGCGAGCGCTCCACCCAAGAGTTCGACTTGGGCATTCGCGACGATCTCGACTGGCTGGGCCTGAAGGCGGACCGGGTCGAGCGCCAGTCCGAACGATTCGGTCTCTATGAGCGCGAGTTCGAGCGCCTCAAGAAATCGGGCCGCGTCTACGCGGCCTATGAGACTCCCGAGGAGCTCGAACTTCGCCGCAAGGTCCTCCTCGGGCGCGGGCTGCCGCCGGTCTATGAGAGGAAGCCTGACGACGCGCCAGTCCCGAAGGGGCGCGCACCACACTGGCGCTTCCGGCTCGACCATGACCGGCGGATCGAGTGGAACGATCTGATCCGAGGGCCGCAGCGGTTCGATCCGAAGCTCTTGAGCGATCCGGTCGTCCGGCGCGAGGACGGGAGCTGGCTTTACCTGCTGCCGAGCGTGATCGACGACGTCGACCTCAAGGTCACGCATATCGTGCGCGGCGAGGATCATGTCTCGAACAGCGCGGCGCAGATCCAGATGTTCGAGGCGCTCGGGTCCAGGCCGCCGGAATTTGCGCATGAAGCCCTGCTTGTCGCCGCCGAAGGAAAACTGTCGAAGCGCCTGGGCTCCTACGGCGCACAGCATCTGCGCGACGAGGGCGTCGAGCCGATGGCGCTCCTGTCGTTGCTCGCGCGGATCGGCACCTCGCAGCCCGTCGAGCCGATCACCGGCCTCGACGAGCTCGCCCGCGATTTCGGCTTTGCCCATTTCGGCCGGGCTCCCGCGCATTTCGACCCGCACGATGTCGAGCTCCTGAACGCCCGGCTGCTCCACAAGCTCGACTATTCGGCCGTGGCCGATCGCCTTCCGAACAACGCCACGGAGGAGGACTGGCTGCTCTTGCGGCCCAACCTGGAGCGACTTTCTGACTTCGGCGGCTGGTTCGAGGTGCTCCACGGCGAGATCGAGCCGCCGGAACTCGCGCATGACGAGCGGCTGCTGGTTAAGGAAGCCGCCGCCGCGGCCGAGCGGCTCGACTGGTCGGCCGAGCCGTGGAAGGTGCTGGCCGACGACGTCAAGCAGGCAACCGGGAAGAAGGGCCGCGAGCTGTTCCATCCGCTTCGGCTCGCGCTCACCGGGCGCGAGAGCGGACCCGAGATGGACGGGCTCGTCGCCTCCATGGGGCGGGACCGCGTGGTCCGCCGGCTCGAGGCCGCGGCGAAGCGCTAGGGTTTGGACCCTAGGGCTGGCTAAGCCGCTGAGCGGGCCCTATCTTTGCCGCATGTCATGGTTTCCCCGGCCCGTGAGCCCTCGCGCTGCGCTCGTCGACCTCAGGGCGTTCATGCGGCATCGCAGCCGCGAGCAGGTCATCGGCGCTGCGCTCGCGCTGCTCGTGACGACGATCATCGTCATCGAATTCGTGGTCGATGCGAAGATGGGCACCGCGCCGCCTCCGCGGGTGACCTACGTCGAGCTCTACCCCTCGAACCGCACCGACGCGGAAATCGTCGCCGACCAGAAAAAGGACCAGGCGGCCAAGGAAGCCGCGCAAAAAGAGCGGCAAAGGCAATTCCAGAACCTCGAGAACCAGTTCGGAATGTGAGCCAGGACCGGCGCTTCATGGGCGAAGCGCTGCGCCTTGGCGAAGCGGCGCGCGGACGAAGCGCGCCCAACCCCAATGTCGGCTGCGTAATCGTCTCGCCCAAGGGCAAGGCGGTCGGCCGAGGCGCAACCGCGGCCGGCGGGCGGCCCCACGCGGAGCAGATCGCGCTCCTGCAGGCGGGAAAGAGAGCAAAGGGCGCGACGGTCTATGTGACGCTCGAGCCCTGCGCGCATCAAAGCGAGCGCGGCCCGGCCTGCACCGACCTGTTGCTTGCGGCGAAGCCGGCGCGCGTCGTGGTTGCCCTCAAGGACCCGGACCCGCGCACTTCCGGGAAGGGCAGCAAGCGCCTGAGGGCCGCCGGAATTGACGTCAGCTTGGGAATTGGACGCGCAGCGGCCAAGCGCTCGCTCGCCGGCTGGCTCACGCGGCAGGAGTTCGGAAGGCCGCGGATCACGCTCAAGCTTGCACTGTCGATTGACGGCAAGATCGCCTTGCCGTCGGGCGAGAGCCAGTGGATCACCGGCGAGGACGCCCGGCGCCACGTCCATTGGGAGCGGGCGCACAGCGACATGATCCTCGTTGGACGCGGCACCTATCTCGCCGACCAACCGCGGCTCGATGTCCGCTTGCCCGGACTCGAGGAGCGCTCGCCCCGGCGCGCGCTGCTGACCCGGGGCGATGCCGTCGCAGGCTGGGAAATCCTGCGAAATCCCAAGGGCGTGCATCGACTTCATGACGTCAACGACCTGCTCGTCGAAGGCGGATCGGCAACCGCGACCGCCTTCCTTGCCGAAGACCTGGTCGACCGCATCTTGATCTATCGGGCGCCGATCATCGTCGGCGAGGGCAGGTCGTCCTTTGGCTATGTCGGTCTTGACGCCATCGCCGACGCGCACGGCCGCTGGCGCCTGGTCGACGAGCAGAGGCTCGGGGTCGATCGGCTCGAAGTTTACGAGCGGGTTCGCGAAAGCTAGGGCGCGGGCATGTTCACCGGGATCGTCACCGACGTCGGGGTCGTCCGCAAGGCCGAGCGGCGCGGCGATCTCAGGCTCGAGATCGAGACGGGCTACGACATGACGTCGGTCGAGCTGGGCGCATCGATCGCCTGCTCGGGCGTCTGCCTGACCGTCGTCGACACGGGAGAGGACTGGTTCGCCGTCGACCTTTCCGGCGAAACGGTCTCGCGCACGGCGGCCGACCTGTGGCGTCAAGGCGCAAGGCTGAACCTCGAGCGTTCGCTACGCCTCAGAGACGAGTTGGGCGGGCACATCGTTACCGGCCATGTCGATGCGGTCGCGGAGGTGATTGGAGTCTGTCCCGAAGGAGATTCGCTCCGGCTTGGCGTCAAGGCTCCGCGCGAGCTTGGCCCGATGATCGCGCCAAAGGGATCGATCGCGCTCGACGGAGTCTCGCTGACCGTCAATGACGTCAGGGAAGCCGAGGACGGCTCGACCCACTGCTCGGTCAATATCATCCCGCATACGGCGAAGGCGACGACGCTCGGTGAGATCGCGGTCGGACGACAGCTGAATGTCGAGGTCGACGTCCTCGCGCGCTACATCGACCGGATGCTGGCCGCCCGCGCACAGTAGGGACATCGCTGTTCCGTCTTTCAATCACACTGCAATGTGATATTGGCCGCGCATGAGCACGACCCTGATCGAGCGGCTCGAAGCCATCATCGCCACCGGCGAAGTCAGCCGGGCCGGCCTCGCAAGAGCCGCCGGACTTCACCCCAACAGCTTGAGGAAGCTCGGAAATCCCGACTGGAACCCGACCGCCGACACGCTCACGCGCCTCGAAAGGCTGATCCAGCGCGGGACGACCGAGGTGCTGGTCGATTCGGAAGCGATCATCAACGAGGCCCGCAACGGGCGGATGTTCGTCCTGGTGGACGACGAGGGCCGCGAGAATGAAGGTGATCTCGTCATCCCCGCGCAGATGGCAACTCCCGACGCGATCAATTTCATGGCGCGGCACGGGCGCGGCCTGATCTGCCTCGCGCTGACCAGGGAACGCGCCGACCAGCTGGGCCTGGAGCCCATGGTCCGCACCAACCGCAGCCGCAACGCAACCGCCTTCACCGTCTCGATCGAGGCGACAGAGGGGATTTCGACCGGAATCAGCGCCGCGGACCGGGCGCGCACGGTCGCGGTCGCGATCGACGCGGCGAACGGGCCGGAGGCGATCGTCTCGCCGGGTCATGTCTTCCCGCTGGTCGCCCGGCCGGGCGGAGTGCTGGTCCGCGCCGGCCATACCGAGGCGGCGGTCGATGTCGCGCGTCTTGCGGGGCTCAACCCGAGCGGCGTGATCTGCGAGATCATGCGCGAGGACGGGACGATGGCCCGTTTCGACGACCTGACGGACTTCGCCCGGGCGCACGGCCTGAAGATCGGGACGATCCGCGACCTCATCGCCTATCGACTCAAGAAGGACCATCTGGTCGAAAGGGTTTCGATCAGCCCGTTTACCGCCCGGAGCGGCGCCGATTGGCAGGCGCAGGTGTTCCGCGACAAGGCGAGCGGCGAGGAGCAGCTCGCGCTCGTCCACGGAACGCTCGACCCGACGAAGCCGGTGCTGGTACGGATGCACAGCCTCGACCTCTTCGCCGATGTGCTGGGGGAGGCGGGTCAGCGCGCGGGGCTGTTGCACCGGGCGATGCGCCAGATCGAGGAGGAAGGGTCCGGCGTGGTCGTCGCGCTGCATGCCGCGGCCCCCGGCTCCCTCTCGCGCTCGCTCGACCTGCGCGCCGGGAAGGCCGTCGAGGCCGGCGATGCGGTGCGCGCCTACGGCACGGGCGCCCAGATCCTCGCCGCGCTGGGGATCCACGACATGATCCTGCTCACCAACACGCACCATTCGCCGATCGCCCTGTCGGGCTATGGCCTCGCGATCGTCGACGAGCGCCGGATCGAGGCAGTGAGCCCTTCGTCAGGCCCAGGGCAGGCCTGACGTCATGGCGACCATCCTGCTGGCCGAGGCGCGTTTCTATCCGCATCTCAACGACATGCTGCTCGCCGGCGCACGCGCCGCGATCGAAGCCGCGGGCCACAAGCACGAGACCCTCACCGTGCCGGGCGCGCTCGAACTTCCGGGAGCGATCGCGCTCGCCGCGCGCAGCGGCCGCTTCTGCGCGTTCGTCGCGCTGGGCGTGGTGATCCGCGGCGAGACCTATCATTTCGAGGTCGTCGCCGAGGAGAGCGCCCGCGCACTCATGGAGCTGACGCTCCAGGGCTTTGCGATCGGCAACGGTATCCTCACCGTCGAGAATGAGGGCCAGGCGGTCGAGCGCGCCGATCCCCGCCACGGCGACAAGGGCGGCCACGCGGCCCGGGCCGCGCTCTCGCTCTACGAGCTGCGCGAGAAGTACGGGCCCTAGTCGCCGCTCATAAGGCGAGTTTATCGACGCTTCCCGGGTTTGGGGCTTTCTCACGGAAGCCGAGCGTCCTAGTTCATCGCCCGTGGGCGGCTCCAGAGACCATCCCCTTGCCTTTCCCGCCCTCCTCATCGGGAGCACGGCGCTCGCCTTCGGGCCGTGGCTGGTCCGGCTGTCGGAAGTCGGGCCGGTCGCGGCGGGATTCTGGCGGCTCGCGCTCGCCTTGCCCTTCCTGTTCGCGATCGCGCGGCTCACGGGACAGCCGGTCCACTGGCCGGGGGGGCGCCTCGCGCTGATCACCATCCTCGCCGGCTTCTTCTTCGCCGCGGACCTCGCCGCCTGGCACGCCGGAATCCACATGACCAAGCTCGGCAATGCGACCCTGTTCGGCAATACGTCGAGCCTGATCTTCGCTGTGTGGGGGCTGTGGCTCGCACGCCGCCGCCCGTCGCTGACACAGGCCGCCGCTTTGTGCATGGCCGTGATCGGCTCGGCGGTGCTGATGGGAAGCAGCGCGGAGTTGTCCGCGCGGAACTTCACCGGCGACCTGCTCGCCCTCGCCGCCGGGCTGCTTTACACCGGTTACCTGATCGCGGTGCAGCGGGCGCGCGGAGCGCTGCAGCCGCTGCCCCTGCTGTTCATCTCCAGCGCGTTCGGCGCGACAATGCTGCTCCCGGTGTCGCTCGGCCTTGGCGAACGGTTTGTCCCCGCGGACTGGACGTTCGTGGTCATTCTGGCGCTGAGCAGCCAGGTGGTTGGGCAGGGCCTTATCGTCTATGCGATCGGCGCACTGTCCCCGCTGGTCGTGGGGCTCACCCTGCTGACCCAGCCGGCGATCTCGGCGCTGGTCGGCTGGCTGGTTTATGGCGAGACGCTCTCGCCGCTCGACTGGATCGGCGCCGCCGCGATCGCCGCCGCGCTGGTGCTGGTGCGCCTGCCGACGCGGGGCTTGCGCACCCCTCAAGAGCAGCCCACTTGAGCCCGATGGACGGCCCGAGTCCCCTCGAAGCGTTGCGGCGCCGGCTCGCGCTCGCGGTGGGTGAACATGCGGTGTTCGACGGCTGGACCGGCAAGGCGGTGGACTCGGCCGCCACGCAGCTCGGGATCGATTCGGTCCAGGCGCGGCTCGCCATGCCCAAGGGCCAGGCGGGACTGATCGACCTCTATATCCGGGAAGTCGATCGGGCGCTGGAGGCCTGGTTCACGCCCGACCGGCTCGAAGGGATGAAGATCCGGGAGAAGATCCGCGCGCTGGTCTGGCGGCGGCTCGAGATCATGGCTCCGGCGCGCGAGGCGGTCCGCCGCGCGCTTGCCATCCTCGCCATGCCGCAGAACGTGCCGCTCGCGCTCCGGATGTCGTGGCGGACCGCGGACCTCATGTGGCGAATCGCCGGCGACACCGCCACCGACGTCAACCATTACACCAAGCGAATCACGCTGAGCGCGGTCTATGGCTCCACGCTATTGGCCTGGTTCGACGACGAGAGTGGAGGCTGGAGCGCGACCGCCGCCTTCCTCGAGCGTCGCATCGATGACGTCATGCGAATCGAGAAGTTCAAGGCCGAGTGGCGGGGCTCGTCCGGGCAACCGCTGAGCCTTTCGCGCTTTCTGGGCCGGCTGCGCTATCCGCCGCGATAAGCCTCTATTGATAATCATTCGCAATAGAGATACGGGCCGCCTATGCTGCGCCGCCTGCTGATCCTCGCGATCCTGATTCTCATGCCGCTGACAGTTGCTCCCGCCGCGACTGTGGATGATGTGGAGACCAGTTGGCGGCTGCTCGATTATGTCGCGGTCGACTATGGCGGCGCGGTCCGCGACGGGAAGGTCGTCAGCGCGTCGGAATATGCCGAAATGCGCGAATTCTCCTCGTCGGTCGCAGAAAAAATCGCGGCGCTGCCGCAGGGCCCGGCGAAATCGAGGCTGGTCGGGGAAAGCGCGAAATTCAGGGCGCTGGTCGAGCAAAAGGCATCGCCGGCGAAGGTGGCGACCGCCGCTCGAGCGCTGGGCGCCAACCTCCTTGCATCCTATCCGGTGCCGTTGGGACCCAAGCGGCCGCCCGACCTCGCGGTCGGCGCCCGCCTGTTCCAGCAGGACTGCGCCAGCTGCCACGGCGCGACCGGCCACGCGGACGCGCCGATGGCGAGGCAGCTCAACCCCCCGCCGATCGCCTTTGCCGACCGCGATCGCGCGAGCCAGCGCAGCCCGTTCGCGCTCTACCAGGTGATCAATCAGGGACTCGAGGGCACCGCGATGCAAAGCTTCGCGCAGCTGCCCGACGCCGACAAATGGGCGCTGGCGTTTGAAGCGAGCCGCTTCGCCTATCCCGAGGCGATGGCGCGGCAAGGCAAAAGGATCTGGGACGGCGATCCCGCCGTCCGGAGCCGGATTCCCGACCTCAACACGCTCAGCGCGCTTTCCGAAAGCCAGCTGGCGAAGCAGATCGGGGCCGACAAGGCGGGACCGGTCATCGCCTATCTGCGAGCCAATCCCGACGCCGTGACCGGCAAGACCTCGACCCTCTCGGTTGCGCGCGAGCGGCTCGACGAGAGCCTCGTCGCCTACCGTGCCGGGAACCGGGAGGAGGCGAAGCGCCTCGCGCTGGCCGCCTATCTCGACGGTTTCGAGCCGATCGAGCCGATGCTCGGCGCGCGCGACGCCAAGCTGCTCGCCCGGGTCGAGCAGGAAATGGGCCAGCTCCGCGCCGGCATCGCGGCCGGTCGCGACTCCGCCGACATCGCCAACCAGGTGAGCAAGATTCAGTCGCTGATCGGGGAGGCGGAGACCGCGCTCGCCCCGGACCAGGCGAGCGACGCATCGGCCTTTCTCGGCGCGTTCACGATCCTGCTGCGCGAAGGGCTCGAAGCCCTGCTGATCGTGGTCGCCATGCTGGCGTTCCTCGGCAAGGCCGATCGGCCCGAGCTTACGCGGCCGGTTCATTTCGGCTGGACCAGCGCGCTCGCCGCCGGCGCGCTGACCTGGTGGGTGGCGACGAGCCTGATCAGCGTCAGCGGCGCCAGCCGCGAGTTGACCGAAGGCTTCGGCTCGCTGCTCGCGGCCGCGGTTCTCCTGTTCGTCGGCATCTGGATGCACGGCAAGGCGCAGGCGGGCCAGTGGCAGCGGTACATCCGCGAGAAATTGCACAATGCGATCGCGCGCGATTCGAGCTGGTTCCTGTTCCTGCTGGCGTTCATCGCCGTCTATCGCGAAGTGTTCGAGACCATCCTCTTCTTCACCGCGATGGCGGCGGAAGGGAGCGTTGGCGGCTTGATTGCCGGCGGCATCGCCGGGGTCGTTGCTCTCGCCGCAATTGCCATCGCGATGCTGCGCTTCAGCCAGCGGCTGCCGATCGGCAAATTCTTCGCCTACAGCTCCGCCCTCGTCGCGGTGCTCGCGGTCGTGCTTGCCGGAAAGGGAGTCGCGGCGCTGCAGGAGGCGGGGCTCATTTCGGTCCATCCGGTTCCGGAGCTGCCGCGAATCAGCTTGCTGGGACTCTTCCCGACTCTGCAGGGGGTAACGGTCCAGATTGCGACCCTGCTCGCGCTGCTGCTCGGCTTCGCCTGGAATCGCTGGTCGTCGCGGCGATTGGCGTCGGCCTAGGGCTGGCGCGCCGCGCCCCGCTGCTTTATCGCCGTCTCGACTGGAACGGAGATCGACATGGCGGGCAGCGTCAACAAGATCATCTTGATCGGCAATCTTGGACGCGACCCTGAATCGCGGGCCTTCGCCAATGGCGGGAAGGTCGTGAAGTTCAGCCTGGCGACGTCTGAAAGCTGGACGCGCGACGGCCAGCGCCAGGAGCGCACCGAGTGGCATAACGTGGTCATTTACGACGAGAAGCTCGGCGACGTGGCCGAACGATTTCTGCGGAAAGGCTCGAAAGTCTATATCGAAGGCGCGATGCAATATCGCGAATATGACGATGCAAACGGCCAAAAGCAGAAGATCGCCGAGGTCGTCCTGCAGCGTTTCCGAGGGGCGCTGACGCTGCTGGATCGCGCGGAAGGCGCGGGCGGCGGTGCCGGCCGCGGCGCGTTCAACGAGGAGTTCGACGATCCCGGCGCGGGCGGGTCGTCGCGGCCCCAGTCGCGCTCCCAGCCGGCCGCGTTCGACACCGACCTCGACGACGACGTTCCGTTCTAATTGTGCTCCTGCGAAGGCAGGAGCCCAGGCTTTCTTTCTTGAGTGGATCCCCGCCTTCGCGGGGATGAAAGATCACTCGCTGCGCGACTGGTCTTTCAATTTGGCGAGCGCCGCGAACGGACTCGTCTCGGCTTCGCTCAGGACCCCCGCTTCCTTGAGCGCCGCTTCGGCGGACGCGCTTCGCGGATAGGGGTCGAGGCAGAGTGCCAGCGTGTCCGCGACCGCGGTGCCGAGATCGATCGCGGCGCCATCGTAAAAGACGACATCGCAATCCGATTGGCCGAGCTCGATCTCCTCGTCCGGCCGGTCGCCTGCCGGCTCCGGCATGAAGAGGAGGTCGAACGGTTCGTCGACGTGCGCGGCGACCGGCTCGCCGGTCACCACGCACGCCTGCTCCAGCGACGCCGCGAGCCGGCCCTGCGCGCGAACGACGCCGCCCTTCCGCGACAGCACCGCATGCGCCTCCAGGCAGGAAAGCGATTGAAGCCCGAGCCGGCGGGCGACGGCATCCCGTTCGGTTTCGTCGGCACCGAGGTCGAGCCGCTCGCCGTCGCGGACTTGATCGAGCCTCAGGCGATGCGCGAACCGGTCGGTCATGGAGTGCGCTCCCGAGCCAGGGCTTCGATGCTCGAGCCCTGAATGTCCGACCAGAGCGCTCGAAGAGCCTCGGCCGTGTGCGACAGCGAGGCCTCGGCCACGTCGGCCTTGTAGATGCTCTCGCGCGCGGCGTCGTTCCAATCTACCCCGCCGTCGACGGCTGAGCTCCACAGCTCCACGCGCCGCGCGAGCGACCCGACCAGCCTGCGCACCGTCCGGCCGAGCGTCGGGTCGCCGAGGCCGAGCTCCCGGTGCTCCGACTCCATCACCTCGATGAAGCGCTCGGTCAGGCCGACCGACTCGGCCTGGTCCGAGTCACGCTCGAGCTTGACGATGACCAAGGCCGCGACGGTCGCCAGCAACCGGAACCGGCCCTCGAGCGTGTCGGGGACCTTCCCGTCGACATACCAATGCGGCTCCCGCGCGATCGACGTTACGGCGTCGAACAGCGGCGCCCCGCGGCCGGGGGCGGTCGTTAATCCGGGGAACAGGAATCGAAGCATAGGGTCGCCGCGGCCTTAAAAAGGAGGAAGCGCAAGGCTTGCGCCCCTGCCGGAGGCCAGCATATTGAGCCCCGCCGCCCCGCAGGCAAGTCCGGGCGACAAGTCCAGTTCCGCGGGCGCCGTCCGTAAGAGAGGTTCGTTGAGCATGAAGGTCGCGCTGTTCAGGGTTTCCACGGCCGTTGGCGCCGCACTGCTGCTGGGGGGATGCGCAGGAATCCTCGCGCACAAGGGCGCGGTCATCGACCCGCAGCTTGCGAGTTCCGTCCAGCCCGGCGTCGACAACAAGGCCTCGGTCGAGAAGCTGCTCGGGCGCCCGTCCTTCACCGGCCAATTCACCCCGAACGACTGGTATTACGTGTCCCGCGACACCAAGCAGGTCGGGTTCCGCAACCCACGGGTGAGGAAGCAGACGGTCATTCATGTCCGCTTCGACCAGGCCGGCAACGTCGCCTCGATCGACCGGACGGGCAAGGAGCTGGTGGCGTCGATCGATCCGAGCAGCCGCGAGACCCCGACGCTCGGCCGCAAACGGAGCTTCTTCGACGAGCTGTTCGGAAACATCGGAACGATCGGCGCGCCCGGCACGACTCCGGGCGGCGGCGGGCCCTACTAGCTCCCTGCTTCCTCTTCGCCTAATCGGCGTCCCATGACCGCGACGCCCGCCGGCATGACCTATGCCGCTTATCTCAAACTCGACCAGCTCCTCTCGGCCCAGCAGCCGCTGTCGAAGCTGCACGACGAAATGCTGTTCATCGTCATCCACCAGACGAAAGAGCTGTGGATGAAGGAAATGCTGCACGAGCTGAAGCTGGCGGTCGAGCTGGTTCAGTCGGACCGCTTCGCCGAAGCCTATAAGGCGATGGCCCGGATCAGCCGGATCCAGGCAGTGATGACCCTGTCGTGGGATGTGCTCTCGACCCTGACTCCGGTCGATTATCTGAAGTTCCGCCATGTGCTCGGAACCGCATCCGGATTCCAGTCCGCCCAGTTCCGCGAGATCGAATTCCGGCTCGGCCTCAAGGAGCCCAATTTCGTCACGCATTATGACGAAGGGAGCAGCGAGCGCAGGCGTCTCGAGCAAGCGCTTGCCGAGCCAAGCTTGCGCGAAGCGGCGCTCGCCGCGCTCGAACGCGCAGGGTTCGATCTCGGCGACCGGTCGGTCGAGGCGGTCGCGAAAGCCTGGCTCGAAATCTACCGCGATGCCGACCGCTGGTTCGACCTCTACGAACTCGCGGAAAAGCTCGTCGACATCGACGACGCCCTCGCCGCATGGCGGCACAAGCACGTGCTCACCGTCGAGCGAATCATCGGCAACAAGCGCGGCACCGGCGGATCGGCCGGCGCCTCCTATCTGCGTTCGACGCTCGACAAACGCGTCTTCCCGGAGCTGTGGTCGCTGAGGACCGATCTTTGAGTTTCAAGGACCTGTTCACGCGAAGCCTTTCGGCTGATCCCGGGCGGCTGCACTTCGCCGCGCACAGCCATCATTTGTGGCCCGATGCGAGCTTCGAGGGCCAGGTGGCCGCCTGGAACGACGCCGCCCTGCTCGCCGACCGCAAGTGGGACAAGGTGATGGACGAAGTCTGGCCCGAGGCTCAGGCGCATGTCGCCCGCGAACTCGGGACGGGGCAGCCGGACTCGGTCGTCTTTTCCTCGAACACCCATGATTTTCTCGTCCGGTTGGTGACGGCGGCGCCGCGCGGGGAGCGAGGCCCCCTCCGGGTCCTGACCACCGATGGGGAGTTCCACAGCGCTCGCCGGCAGTTCGCCCGCTGGGCCGAGGAGAGATGGATCGCGCTCGAGAGGATCGCGGCCGAGCCGTTCGAAAGTCTCTCGGACCGGTTCATGGAACGGGCGCGGAGCGGTGACCATGACTTCGTCCTCGTCAGCCAGCTGCTGTTCGGGAGCGGCAGAATCTTCGAGCCCATTGAAGAGCTTGCGGCGCTGGCGAGCCCCGGCGGCCCATGGGTGACGATCGACGGCTATCACGCCTTCATGGCGCTCGATCGGCCCTTCGGTGAGCGCGCGTCGGCAAACGCGTTCTATCTCGGTGGCGGCTACAAATATGCGATGTCGGGAGAAGGTTGCGCCTTCCTTCACGCGCCGAGCGGATTCGGCCCCCGCCCGCCGGTCACCGGCTGGTTCGCCGAGTTCGAGGACCTGAGCCTCCCGCCGGGAAGCGTCGGCTACGCCAAGGACGCGACTCGCTTCCTCGGCGCGACCTTCGACCCGTCGGCGCTGTACCGGTTCAACGCGGTTCAGCGAATGCTGCATGAGAATGGGCTGAGCACCGCGCGCGTATCGGCCCATGTTGCCGAACTCCAGGCGCAGTTGCTGGACTTGATCGGCGGCACGGCCCTGGGCGACGCCGAGCTTCTGAACCCGCTGGACGGGCGGCCGCATGCGCGTTTTCTCGCCTTCCGGAGCGCGAACGCGCAGCGCTGGTACGCCGAGCTGATGGCGCAGAACTGCATCACGGATGTGCGCGGCGACGTGCTCAGGATCGGCTTCGGCATCTATCAGGACGAAACGGACGTGGAGCGGCTCGCGAAGCTCCTGGGGAGGATCGCCTGAACGGGGCCGGCGATCGGGCCCGGCGCAGCCGGGTTGTCCTCGCCCTCCTGCTCCTCGCCTACATCTTCAACTTCCTCGACCGGCAGATGCTCGGCATCCTCGCCGGGCCGATCATCGCCGATCTGAAGCTCACCGACGTCGAGTTCGGGGCAATCGGGGGCTTGGCTTTCGCCCTGCTCTATTCGGTTCTCGGAGTGCCGCTCGCGATGCTCGCCGACCGCACCAGCCGGAGCCGGGTCATCGCCGGAGCTCTTGCCGTGTGGAGCGGATTTACCGCCTTGTGCGGTACGGCGACCGGCTTCGGCCAGCTGTTCCTGTACCGGCTCGGAGTCGGGGTCGGCGAAGCGGGCGGAGTCGCGCCGTCCTACGCTCTGATCGCCGATTATTATCCGCCCGAACGGCGTGCCCGGGCGCTCGCCATCTTCTCGCTTGGGATCCCGCTCGGGCTGGCCGGCGGAACATTGATCGGCGCCTATCTTGCCGCCTGGGTGAATTGGCGCGCGGCATTCGTCGCCATGGGTATCGCGGGCCTGGTCCTCGTCCCGATCATGCTCATCTTCGTTCGCGACCTTCCCCGTCCGGCCAACCCACAAGGCGGGCAGCCGCCCCTCTTGCGCACCTTTCCGATCATCGCTCGCAAGCCGGCCTTCTGGCTGATGGCGGCCGCCGCCTCCTGCAGCTCGCTCGCCGGCTACGGCCTTGCGCTGTGGGTCCCGACCGTCCTGGAGCGGAGCTTCCGGCTCGGCCTCATCGAGCGCGGACAGTTCCTCGCGTCGATCTTCCTGATCGGCGGAACCGCGGGCGTCTTTGCCGGAGGCTGGTTCGCGGACCGGCTCGGACAAGGCGACCGGGGCTGGTACGCGCGTCTTCCGGCGATCGCCTGGCTGATTACTACTCCGACCCTGGCGATCGGCCTGCTGACCTCCGATCCGTGGCTTGCGTGGCCGCTGCTGCTGGTTCCCAACGCGCTCAACATCCTGTGGCTCGGGCCGGTCACGACCGCGGTTCAACACCTGGTTCCGCAGCCGATGCGCTCGACGGCGTCGGCAAGCTTCCTGCTGATCAACAATCTCGTGGGCCTTGGGGTCGGCCCGACCCTGATCGGCGCGCTGTCGGTCTTGTTCACCGAACGACTCGGCACCGAGGCGCTGCGCTATGCCGCGGTCAGCGTCGTGGGGTTTTACCTGATCGCGGCGCTCCTGATGCTGCTCGCCGTGAAGCGGCTTCGGACCGACTGGGTCGACGATGAGCCGAAATAGGCTGACTGTGCGTTCAAGTATCTGAACGACAAAGAAATTTGAGGTTCAGCCTAGTGCGCTAAACGGCTGATTCCAGCAGGCAAAGCGTTGGAACGGCGCGGCCCAAGGGCCGTTTAGTCGTTCAGAAGGAGATTTTGTATGACCAGGGTATTTCTCGCAGCCGGCGCTGCCGCGCTGGCGATCTCGGCCCCGGCCAGCGCGGAACGGGGCGGACATGGCGGCAAGGACGGCCAGGCCGCCTCAGTGGAACGCGGCGGCGGTGGTGGCCAGCGGGCCGCCAAAACGCAGCGCGTCCAGCGGACCGAGCGCATGGCCATGCCGCGCGCCGAGCGCTCGCAACGGTCCGTCCAGCGCGGTGAGCGCGGGATGCGCATGTCCGCGTTCGAGCGGCGTCCGGAGCGCGCCAACCGTGTCGAGCGGTCTCGCGCCGTCGAACGCCAGCAGGTTCGCGGCAATCGCGCCGAGCGGGTCCGCGTAGCCGAGCGCCAGCAGGTCCGTGCCAATCGGGCTCGCGCCGCCGAACGTCAGCAGGTTCGGGCGAATCGGGTCGAACGTGTGCAGAACCGCGACCTGCGCGGCAACCGCCTCGCCCGACAGGAGATCCGCGGCAACCAGTTCGAGCGCGCCCGGAATCGAGATCTTCGCGCGGATCATGTCTTCCGCGTCGAACGCACGGGTCGGCTTGCGGTCAACACGCTCGGGTGCCCGCCGGGTCTTGTCTCCAAGGGCTGCATGCCGCCGGGGCAGGCGCTTCAGGCGAACCGGATCGTGAACGCGGATGCATTCCGCGCGAGCCGCCTCGCGGCCATGACGCTCGGCGACAGGCGGATCCTCAATCCGTACCAGGCGGTCGGCTTCGTGGGTTCGCCGTATTCGACGGTGAACGGCTTGTTCCCGTTGATGGCCCTGCCTTCGTCGGTCTCCTACCTCTATCCGGACACGCCGGATTATTATTATCGTTACGGCAACGGCTATCTGTACGAGGTGGATCGCGACACGAGCCTGATCGCGGCTCTCCTGCCGCTGCTCGGCGGCGGGTTCATGCCCGGCCAGTACCTGCCGAACTCCTACATGAGCAGCCCGTATTACGGCATGAACAGCTACGTGCCGGCTTCCTACGGGTTCAACTCGTTCTACCCGGATTACGGGAACGACTGTTATCGCTACGGCAACGGCGTCGTCTATGAAGTGGATTGCTATAGCGGCCTGGTCGAGAACGTGATCCCGATGTACGCGGGCGGTTACGGCGTGGGGCAGCTGCTCCCGAGCTCCTACGGCTATTACAACGTGCCGTATCAATACCGGAGCACATACTACAACACGCCGGACCATAATTACTGGTACGCGCCTGGGGCGATCTACCAGTACGACCCGTCGAGCAGTCTGATCACCTCGGTGGCGGCGCTTCTTTCGCCGGGCTTTTCGATTGGCCAGCAGTTGCCGCTTGGCTATTCGGCGTACAATGTGCCCTATGGGTACCGGTCGACCTATTTCGACACTTCGAACGCCTGGTATCGCTACAACAACGGCAACATCTACCAGGTGGACCCGACGACCTTGCTGGTGACGGCGATCGTCGCCTCGGCGTTGAGCTAGGCTCGGTCCAGCCTGAATTTTGAACAAGAATGGCCCGGCATGCGTTGCCGGGCCATTTCGTGTTGAGACGAACAAGGAGACCAAGGGCATGAAGAATCATGCGCTCGCGCTCGGCTTGGCTGCGGCGGTATTGACCGTCGCCGGCTGCAACCAAGGCGCGAATGAGAACAGGAGCGCCCAGACCCCCGAAGCTCAGAAGGCCGCGGGAACGAAGACCATCGCCGCGGGCCTTGCACCGAACAGCCGGTTCGTCGCTTCGGCCAAGGCGGCGGGACTCGACCAGACGCTCGCGGGCCCCGGGCCCTATACGGTCCTGGTTCCGGCCGACGCGGCGTTCGATTCGGCTCCGGCGGGCACGTTCGACGCCAAGCCCGGGAATCGGGCCCAGCTGACTGGCGTGCTCACCAACCTGATCCTCCCGGGGACCGTGCTCGTCGCCGACATCGACAAGGCGATCGACGCCGGCAAGGGCAAGGCCGTGCTGGCGACCATGGGCGGCGGCACCCTCACCGCCACCAAAGAGGGCGGAAAGACCGTCCTGACGGACTCGGCGGGGCACAAAGCGACGATCACCCAGGCCGACGAGCAATATTCGAACGGCGTGGTGCAGCACATCGATGCGCTGCTGATGCCGGGCAAGGAACAGGCCGCCAAGCCCGCGGCAGGCCGGAAGGCCGGAGGGTAAATCCTTCAGACCCCACTTCCGTGCGCGAAACGGCTCGCTATAACAGCCTGGGACGCGTGCGGATGATGGGGTTGGGCATCGATGAAAGCGACGATTGAACGGGCGACACTCCTCAAGAGCCTCGGCCACGTCCAGTCGGTCGTGGAGCGGCGCAACACGATCCCCATCCTGTCCAATGTGCTGATCGAGGCGCGGGACGACGGCTCGCTTCGCCTGATGGCGACCGACCTCGACCTCCAGGTCGACGAAAGCGTGCCCGCGAACGTGTCTCAGGCCGGGGCGACGACCCTTTCGGCGCACACCTTGTTCGACATCGTCCGAAAGTTGCCCGAAGGCAGCCAGGTCGAGCTCTCGGCCGCCGAGGGCAAGATGCAGGTGGTTGCCGGCCGCTCGCGGTTCAATCTCTCGACGCTGCCGCGCGACGACTTCCCGGTGATCGCCGAGGGCGAACTTCCGACCCGTTTCGAGCTGCCGGCCGCGACACTCCGCCAGATCATCGAGAAGACGCGCTTCGCCATCTCGAGCGAGGAGACGCGCTATTATCTGATGGGGATCTTCCTCCACATCATCGACGACCAGCTTCGCGCCGCGGCGACCGACGGCCACCGGCTGGCACGGGTCACCGTCCCCAAGCCTGACGGGGCGGACGGGATGCCCGACGTGATCGTGCCGCGAAAATGCGTTCAGGAGCTCTACCGGCTCCTCGAGGAACTGGAGGGCACCGTCGAGATTTCGTTGTCGCCGACCAAGGTCCGCTTCGGCCTCGGCAGCGCGGTGCTGACCAGCAAGCTGATCGACGGCACCTTCCCCGACTACAACCGGGTGATCCCGACCGCGAACGACAAGCTCTTGAAGCTCGACCCGAAGAGCTTCTCGGCCGGAGTCGACCGCGTCTCGACCATCGCATCCGAGAAGACCCGCGCGGTCAAAATGAGCGTCGACCGCGACAAGGTGACGCTGTCGGTCACCAGCCCGGAGCAGGGCGTGGCGACCGAGGAGCTGCCGGCCGATTACGGCTCGGACGGGCTCGAGATCGGATTCAACGCGAAATACCTGCTCGACATCCTCTCCGAGATCGAGGGCGATACCGTCGAGGTCCACCTCGCCGACGCGGCGGCACCGACCCTGCTGCGCGAGAACGACAAGTCGAACGCGCTCTACGTGCTGATGCCGATGCGGGTGTAATGATCTGCCGGCTGTGGCGCGGATGGACGACGCCGGAGAACGCCGACGCTTATGAGCGGATCGTCCGCGGCGAGGTGATCCCCGGCATCGAGGCGCGGCGGATCCCCGGATTCCGGCACATCGACCTGATGAAGCGCGACCTCGACGGCGAGATCGAGTTCCAGACGCTCATGTGGTTCGACAGTCTCGACGCGATCAAGGAATTCATGGGCGAGGACTATACGGTCAGCCATGTGCCCCTGGAGGCCAGGGCGATGCTCAACAGCTTCGACGATCGCGCCGCCCATTACGAAGTGATCGACCGACGGGAACAATAGCCCGTTTTGCGGGCGGGCAACTCTAGCGCGACAGCCTCGCGCTATTTCACACGAAGGCGCGAAGAAAGAGTCAAGGCGCGAAGGGGTTAGTTGAACTTCGTGCCTTCCTTGCTTCTTCGTGCCTTCGCGTGACCGATTTCCTTCTGGATTGCTTCGTCGCTCCGCTCCTCGCAATGACGGGCTCGTGCCGGCATCTCGCCTCGCCCTGACCGATTTTCGTTCCTACGCCTCGGCGCTGATCGAGCCCGGGCCGGGCTTCGTCCTGCTGTCGGGTGAGAACGGCGCGGGCAAGACGAACCTGCTCGAAGCGGTGTCGCTGCTGACGCCGGGGCGCGGGCTGCGCGGAGCAGGGCTTGGCGAGATGGCGCGGATCGGAGGCGAGGGCGGGTTCGCGGTCGCTGCGACACTGTCTCCCCTCCCTGCCAGGGAGGCGGGAGTGGCCATTGGCACCGGCACCCTTCCGACCGCTCCGGAGCGTCGCCAGGTGCGGATCAACGGCGCCCCGGTATCGGTGAACTCGCTCAGCGAGTGGCTCTCGGTGCTGTGGCTGACGCCGGCGATGGACCGCTTGTTTACCGCCGGCGCGGGCGACCGCCGCCGCTTTCTCGACCGGCTCGTGCTGGCGCTCGAGCCGAGCCACGGGCACCATTCGATCCGCTACGACGCCGCGATGCGGGCCCGGAACAAGCTGCTGGCCGAGCCCGCCGGCGCCGACCCTTCCTGGCTGGCTGCGCTGGAGCAAGCGATGGCCGAGCATGGCGCCGCGATCTCCGAAGCCCGGGCGGGCGCCGTCGCGGCGCTCGACGCGCGGCTTGGGGACGTGCCCGAAGACGAGTTCGCCAAGGCATCGCTCGATCTCGAAGGCTGGACGGAAGGCGATCTTGCCGCATCGCTTCGGGCCAGCCGCTCGCGCGATGCCGCTGCGGGGCGGACGACCGATGGGCCGCACCGGCAGGACCTTGTGGTCATGCACCGCGGCAAGGCGATGCCGGCGGCCCGATCGTCGACCGGCGAGCAGAAGGC
>DASURT010000126.1:0-4211 GCA_036375515.1 Sphingomicrobium sp. | reverse complement strand
TGGAAGAAGCGCGCCGAGCTCTCGTTGGCCACGGCGCGCGCGAGCAGGGTCTTGCCGGTGCCGGGCGGCCCGTGCAGCAGAACGCCCCTGGGCGGATCGACCCCGAGGCGGTGGAACAGCTCCGGGTGGCGGAGCGGAAGCTCGACCAGCTCGCGCAACGCGTCGATCGTGCCGCGCATCCCGCCGAGGTCGTCATAAGTGACATCGGCGCGGCGCTGGCCGTCCTTGGCGGTATATTCGGGAAGCAGCTCGACGCTGGTCTTGGCGTCGATGTGGACGATGCCCTTGGGCGTCGTCGAGACCACGACCAGCCTCAGCTCCTGAAGCGCGAAGGCCGGAGCGTTGAGCATCTGGCGGACCGTCTCGGGCATGTCGGCATTGACGCGCTGGTGACCGGTGGTCGCGACCGTGTCGCCTTCGGTGAGCGGGCGGCGGGCGAACGTGCGTTGCAGAGCCTCGGCCGATCCCTGAAGCCGAACGTTGGGCTGCGCCGGCGCGAAGACGACGTGTGTCGCCGGCTTCGATTCGGCTTTCCGGACCTCGACGAAATCGCCGGAGCCAACGCCGGCATTGGCGCGTTGCAGCCCGTCCAGGCGGATGATGTCGATCCCCTCGTCCTCGCCATAGGGCCGGATGGCGATCGCCGCGGTCGAGCGATTTCCGATGACTTCGATGACGTCGCCTTCGCGAATGCCGAGCGCGCTCATCAGCCCCGCGGGCAGCCGCGCGAATCCGCGGCCGCTGTCGCCCGGTGGAAGGCTCGCGACCTGGACCTTGCGCGACTTCACGCGATCGATGGTGTCCGTCTCAGGCATTTCTGCTCCTTCCCCGAGCGCTCCTGGGGTCAGCAACGGCGGCAAGGCCGCGCGGGTTCAATTGGAAAGTCAATATTTGATCGCTCCGGCGATCTTCCGCACCCACGGTCTGGGTACGAAGCGCGTGCTCGTCGCGACCGCCTTGTTGACAAGGCCCGGCACGACCACCGCATGGTTCCGGTCGAGACCGTCGAGGCCCGCCCGGACCACTTCGGGCACCTCCATCGCGACCCGGTCGAACATCGCGTTCCCGCCGAAGCCGGCGACCTCGCCGAACTCGGTCCGGGTCGGGCCGGGGCAGAGGCAGCTGACCTTGATCCCGTGCGGCTTCAATTCCTCGTGCAGCGCCTCGGTGAACGACAGCACATAGGCCTTGGTCGCGAAATAGACCGCCATCTTCGGGCCGGGCTGGAAGGCCGCGGTCGAAGCGACGTTGACGATCCCGCCGGATTTGCGCTCGATCATTCCGGGAGCGACGGCCCGGCAGAGGTCGGTCAGCGTCCCGACGTTGAGGTCGATCATCTCGCGCAGGCGCCTGGCATCGAGCTCGGCGAAGCGGCCGATCAGCCCGAAGCCGGCGTTGTTGACGAGCATCTCGACCTCTTCGCCCGCGGCCTTCACGTCGGCCATGAGCCTGTCCGCCGATCCCGCCTTCGAAAGGTCGATCTCGACCGCGCGCGCACGGCCCAGCTCGCGGGCCAGCGACTCCAGCCGTTCCCCGCGCCGGGCGGCGAGCACCAGCGCATGGCCCCGGCTCGACAATTGCCGGGCGAACTCCACGCCAAGACCGGCCGAAGCGCCGGTGATGAGCGCGATCCTTTTCACGCTTAAGCTTTCGACACCGTCGCCTTGACGATCCGCCCGGGCTCGCTCGGCGGCTCTCCGGCGGGAAGCGCGTCGACATATTCCATCCCGCTCTCGACCTCGCCCCAGACGGTATATTGCTTGTCGAGGAACCGCGCGTCGTCGAAGCAGATGAAGAACTGGCTGTTCGCGGTGTCGGGCTGCGGCTTGCGGGCCATCGAAACCGTGCCGCGGACATGCGGCGCGTCGGAAAATTCGGCCTTGAGGTCGGGCAGGTGCGAGCCGCTCATCCCGGTCCCGGTCGGATCTCCGCCCTGGGCCATGAAGCCGGGGATGACCCGGTGGAAGGCGACATTGTCATAGAAACCGCCCTCGGCAAGCTCGGCGATGCGCTGGACGTGGCCGGGCGCAAGATCGGGGCGAAGCTTGATGACCACCTCGCCGCCGGTCGAAAGGCTGAGGTTCAGTCGGTCGGGGTCGGCCATTGCAAAGCTCCAATCATCAAGGTCGAGGCGGCGATTTAGGGTTCCTCGACGGGTTGCGCCAGAGCGGCGCCGCCCATAGGAGGGCGGCACGGGGCCAAGCGAAGGGGTGGAGCGAATGAGCGAGAGCGAGCCAATCGCCGCCGCGCCCCCAAGGGATTCGACGCCGGATTCGAGGTCCGCTGTCGACGACGAGGATCGGCTCCGCCCCGAGTTCGTCAGCAAGGTTCTCGACGCGGTCGACGCCGGCGATGACGAAACCGCGCGCAAGCTCGTCGAGCCGCTTCATCCGGCCGACATCGCCGACCTGATCGAGCTTGCCGCTCACGACGAGCGCGAGGGTCTCGTCAAGGCGCTCGCCGGGATCATCAGCCCCGACGTCCTCGCCGAGATGAACGACTATGTCCGCGAGGGCCTGCTCGACGAGATGGAGCCGCAGCAGGTCGCCGACATCGCCGGCCAGCTCGAGACCGACGACGCGGTCGCGCTGATCGAGGACCTGGACGCGGACGATCAGCAGGCGGTGCTCGAGGCGATGGAGCCCGATGACCGGGCCGCGGTCGAGGAGGCTCTGAGCTATCCGGAGGAATCCGCCGGCCGCCTGATGCAGCGCGATCTGTGCGCGGTGCCGGAACATTGGAAAGTCGGCGAGGTCATCGATTATCTGCGCTCCACCGAAGACCTTCCGACCGACTTTTGGGAAGTGTTCGTCGTCAATGCGGGCCACCATCCCGTCGGCACGTGCAAGCTGTCGACGATCCTCCGGACGCCGCGCAACACGCCGGTCAGCGAAATCATGGCGCGCGAGCAGACCTTGATCCCGGTCGACATGGACCAGGAAGATGTCGCGCTGCGCTTCCAGAAATATGCCCTGGTGTCCGCCGCCGTGGTCGACGACGCGGGCCGGCTGGTGGGCATGATCACCGTCGACGACGTCGTTCACATCATCCAGGAGGAGGCGGGCGAGGACGTCCTGCTGCTATCCGGCGCGGGCGAGGGCGACATCAACGAACCCGTGCGGCTCACGGTTCGCCGGCGGCTGTTCTGGCTGGTCATCAATCTCGGGACGGCCATGATCGCCGCGAGCGTCGTCAGCCTGTTCCAGAGCGAGATCGGCAAATTCGCGGTGCTCGCCGTGCTGATGCCGATCGTTGCCGGAATGGGCGGCAATGCGGGCACGCAGACGCTCGCGGTCGCGGTGCGGGCACTGGCCACGAACCAGCTCACCGAATCGAACACGCTGCGCGCTTTCGGCCGCGAACTGACGATCGCGCTCGCCAACGGATTGTCGCTCGGCCTGTTGATCGGGACCGGCGTCGCGCTGATCTTCGGCAACCCGCTGCTGGGCGCGGTCATGGGCGCCGCGATGGTGATCAACAACCTCGCGGCGGGCCTCGGCGGCATCCTCGTGCCGGTCACGCTCGACCGGCTGCGGATCGACCCGGCGGTGTCGTCCGCCGTCTTCGTGACCACGATCACCGACGTCACCGGTTTTTTCAGCTTCCTCGGGCTCGCTGCGGCGGTCGGTCTCGGCCGCTGACCTCCCAAGATAGGCCGCGAGCGACTAAATTGGGCGGGTGCCGAATCTCCATCTGACGAAGGTCGCGGTTGGTTGCCGCACCATCGATGCGCTTCAAAAACGCGTCGCGGCGCGCGCGTCGGCCGGTGAGGTGCGGGTGGTCACGCGCATGCGGCCAAAGCGAGCGGATGAGCTGATCGGCGGTTCGCTACACTGGATCGTCAAGCACCGGCTGGTCGGGCGGCAGGAAATTCTTCGCTTCGAGGACCGCAAGGACGGGCGGATCGACATTGTCGTTTCGGCGGAGTTGGAGTTGATCGCTCCGTTTCCGAAGCGCGCCCACCAAGGGTGGCGCTACCTCGAGGCCGCCAATGCGCCCGGCGAGAACGGCGACGAGAGCGGTCTGTCCGAGCTCCCGCCGCTCCTTTACGCTCGGCTCTCCGCGCTGGCTCTGGTCTAGTCGGCGGGCCGACGCTATCGGTTCGCCAACACGGGAACAGGAGGCCAGCATGACCCGCACGTCGTCGCTCATCGATACCAAGGTCGCCAGCCGCGCGATGCTGAAACATCCTTTCTATCAGGCCTGGACCG
>DASURT010000125.1:0-19276 GCA_036375515.1 Sphingomicrobium sp. | reverse complement strand
GGCGAGGTCGTGATCGTCTGTTTCCGCGATGCGGTGACGGTCACGACCTAGGGTCGGGAGCCTCGCTAAACGGCGCCGATCGGATCGGTGCCCGCCCGAGACCGGATCGGAGCGATCGCCGCGGCGAGATCGTCATAACGGTCGGCCATGTCGAGATGGGCCTGGCGCGCGGTCGCGTTCGCAGCCTGCAGAGCGGCGGCGCGCTCCTCTTCGGCGCGACGACTGAAATAGACGGCATCATTTTCCATACGCCACCTCCGGCGGCGAACGCCAATAAGGAACGGGCGAACGACCCGATCCGATACAGCCATAGCGCGAACGTGACGCCGGTTCATCAACGTGGATCAGATTCGCGACCGCAACTGATCGCGGCAGCGACGCGCGTCGGCGCGAAGTGCGCATAAATCTAGTCAGCTTGGGCGTTGCTTGAAAAGCAAGGGATCATTAGTCACTCGCGTACCCCCGACAGCGAGTCTCAGCCGGAAGCCACGCCGAAGTGCCAAGACGCGTCAAGGATTTCATCGACATCAGCGAGTTCACCTCGCTCGACGATCTGATCCGCTATCTCCAGACCATCCGCGACAATCTGCCCGACGGCTGCGAGGCCGAGCTCAAGATCCGCGGCGACGAAGTCTTCGGGAAGCGACTGACGATCCAATATTCGCGCGAGCAGACGCCCGAGGAGGCGGCGCTTGACGCGAAATATTGCGGCGAGCCGGAGGTCGACGCGACCATCGAGCAGCTTCGGCGCAAGCTCGACGAGGTGCCCTACAAGCTCAGCGGGACCAAGCGGCGCTAATTCCCCGATGAGTTCGGCGCGGGTAGTTGCGGCTGCTTCTTATCGCCAGGCTCGTCGCGGCCCCGGAACTCGATGCCCACCGGGCCGAACGTCCTCGATCGCATCGGAGCCTCGATCCGGCGGCACTGCCGCAAGTCGCAGGCGAGCAGCTCGCCGCTGTCATTGTCGAGCCGGACCACGCCGTTCCCGGCGCTCGCGATCTGGAAGCGCGGCGTTTCCGGCAGGCTCCAGCTGACGATCAGCGCCGCGACGACGATCGCCGCCGCGATCAAACCGTTGCCCTGGATGAAACGATCATTGCCTCGATCCGCCATTGCCCTTGCTCCCTGGGGTCGCCCGGAGATCCATACAGAAGGTGAATTAGCCGAGCAATACAGCAGGGCTAGGGTGCGTCCGGCTCGATCCGCGCGACGAGACGGTGGTGGTCCCAGAGTTCATGGAGAGCCCCGTGGCAAAGGTCCCGCGCCTTGACCAGCGCCTGTTCGTCGTCGGCCGCCTCGATCCATTCGGCGCTGACGATCCTTCCGGCTTCATCGAGCCGGTACAGCCTGTAGTCCCCCACGACGCACACCCCCCACGCATACCGAACGGACCGACGTAGCACGCCTTGGTGGCGAAAGAAATTCACATTAGTTGCAGAGCCTTAGCGAGTGCTGTCCTCGACCCAGTCGGCATAATCGCGGAGGATTTTGTTGATTGACCACGTCACTACGCACGGCACCTCGTAGCTGTGCAGCGCCGCGATGCGCGCCATCAGGGCGTCGCTGCTCCAGTGGTGAGTCTTGAAGATCGCGGCGACCTCGTCGGCACTCTCGATCTTGCCCTTCCAGCGATAGATGGAACGGACCGGCCCGAGGATGTTGACGCAGGCCGCGAGGCGCTCCTCGACGACGATTCGGCCGATGCGCTCCGCCTCCTCGGCGTTGGCGAACACCGCATAGACCGAGACGATGCTCATGCGCGGCGTCCCACCTCATGCGCCCCCCAAATGGTGGCGGCGACGAGGAGCGCGCCGACGGCCTGGTGCAGCGCCGCGAGCCAGATCGCCACTCCGGTGAGGACGGTGAAGATGCCGAGCAGGACCTGCGTTCCGAACGCGGAATGGATGGCGACCGACGCCGCGCGCGCTCCGGGCACCTTGCGGACCTTCCGGGCGAACACGACCATCGCGGCGACGACGACCCAGGCCCACCAGCGATGGACGAAATGGACGAGGAAAGGGTCGTTGCCCAAAGCCCAGAGGAACCCCCGGCTCCAGTCGACGCCGGCGGGGAAGAAGCGGCCGTTCATACCCGGCCAGGTGTTGGCGACCTGGCCGGCGTTGAGGCCGGCGACCCAGGCGCCGAACAGCAATTGCACGAACAGGATGGCGAGCGTGACGACGGCGATCGTCCTGAGGCGGGAGGGCCGGTCCTCGCCGGTTGCGGCGAGCCGCCTGAGGTCGAGCGCGACCCAGATCAGGGCGGCCATGATCGTGAGCGCAAGGAGCAGATGCGCGGAGAGGCGGAAGTGACTGACGTCGGTGCGCTGCGAGAGGCCGGACATGACCATGTACCAGCCGAGCGCGCCCTGGAGCCCGCCGAGCACGAGCAGCCCGACCATCTTCCAGCCGTAGCCCCTGGGAATCGCGCGTTTCACGGCGAACCAGAGCAGGCCGGCGCCGAACAGGAGGCCGATCACCCGGCCGAGCAGCCGGTGGACGAACTCCCACCAATAGATGTGCCTGAATTGCGCGAGCGTCATGCCCGCGGGCCCGTTGATCTCGCGGTATTCGGGCGTTGCCTGGTACAGGGCGAACGCGCGCTCCCAGTCGGCATGGCTGAGCGGCGGGACCGCCCCACTGATCGGGTTCCATTCGGTGATCGAAAGGCCGCTTTCGGTGAGGCGCGTAATCCCGCCGACCACGACCATCGCGAACACCAGCGCGGCGACGAGAAACAGTAAGTTCGAGAGGGCTCGCGGGCGTGGCCGGGCGTACGCGCGGACGAGGGGTCGGGATGCGAGACTGGTGTCCATCGGTGAGCGCCTATGCGCTTGCGACAAGGCGCGGGGCAAGGCCGCGATTCGCTCCGATGTTATATTGTAACTCACGGAGGAGGCGGCTATATGCGCGGGCATGCAGCTGACTCTCGCCAGACCGCGCCTCGACGGGATCGCGATGGGACTGTCGGGGGTTTGCCTCGTGCACTGCCTCGCGACGGCCGTGTTGCTGGGGCTTGTCTCGGCAGCCGGAGGAATCCTCGGCGCTCCGATCATCCATGAGGTGGGCCTTACGATCGCGATGGTCCTGGGCGCGGTCGCGCTCGGCCGCGGAATCCTCGAGCATGGCTTCATGATGCCCAGCGCGATCGGCGGCCTCGGCCTCGGCATCATGGCCGGCGCGCTCACCCTGCCGCACGACGGGAGCGAAGCGCTCGCGACCGTGCTCGGGGTGATGATCCTGGCGCTCGGGCACCGCCTGAACGCGATGGCGAGCGAATAGCCCTCGCTTGTCCGTCCGGCGGACGAGGTTTATCCGAGATTGACCATGACCCGGCACGACCATCAGCTCCATGAAGGCGAAGCGCTGCGCAACGCGGCCCGCGACCGGCTGACGAAGGAAGGCGAGCAGTGGACCGACATGCGCGCCGCCGTGTTCGACGCGCTCGCGGGCTTCGACAGGCCGGCGAGCGCCTATGACATCGCCGAGGCGGTCTCCAAGGCTCAGGGGCGCCGCGTCGCCGCCAACAGCGTCTATCGCATCCTCGACCTGTTCGTGAACGCCAACCTCGCGCGGCGGGTGGAGAGCGCCAACGCCTATGTCGCGAACGCCCATCCCGAATGTCTGCACGACTGCATCTTCCTGATCTGCGACACGTGCGGGCAGACGGTGCACATCGACGACGACCAGCTGACGAGCGGCGTTCGCCGGGCGGCGAAAAGCGCGGGCTTCTCCGCACCGCGGCCGGTGATCGAGGTGCGCGGGAAATGCGCCGATTGCGAGGGCAACTGACCTCGGTCATGCCAGCGCAGGCTGGCATCCATGCCCTGACGAGAATCGGATTTGGGGATGAGAAGGCATGGACCCCGACCTTCGCCGGGGTGACAACATGTGATTCGTCGGCGTAAGGCCCGCGCCTGATGTCCGATCGTCCCGAAACCCCGCTGCTCGACACGATCCATTACCCGGCCGACATCCGCGCGCTCGGCAAGGACCAGCTCCCCCAGCTCGCCGACGAGCTGAGGCAGGAGATGATCTCGGCCGTGTCCGTCACCGGGGGGCACCTCGGCGCGGGGCTCGGGGTCGTCGAGCTGACGGTCGCGGTCCATTATGTGTTCGACACCCCGAACGACCGGCTGGTGTGGGACGTCGGCCACCAGGCCTATCCGCACAAGATCGTCACCGGCCGCCGCGACCGCATCCGGACGCTCCGGCAGGGGGGCGGGCTGTCGGGCTTCACCCGGCGCGCCGAGAGCGAGTACGACCCATTCGGCGCCGCGCACAGCTCGACCTCGATCTCGGCCGCTCTGGGGTTCGCCATCGCCAACAAGCTGGCGGGCGATCCCGGCCGGGCGATCGCGGTGATCGGCGACGGGGCCCTCTCTGCCGGAATGGCCTATGAGGCGATGAACAATGCCGAGGCCGCGGGCAACCGGCTGGTCGTGATCCTCAACGACAACGACATGTCGATCGCTCCGCCGGTCGGCTCGCTCAGGAACGCGCTCGCCCGGCTGGTCAGCTCGGGGAAATATCTCGCGCCGCGCAAGCTCGCCCAGAAGCTCGCCCGGGCGATGCCGGAACCGCTCCACGTCGCCGCCCGGAGGATGGAGGAATATGCCCGCGGCATGTTCACCGGCGGCACGCTCTTCGACGAGCTCGGCTTCTATTATGTCGGCCCGGTCGACGGGCACGACGTGCGCGCCCTGGTCGAGGTGCTGGAGAATGTCCGCGACGCGGATATCGGGCCGATGCTGGTCCACGTCGTCACGCAAAAGG
Organism: Sphingomicrobium sp.; assembly: GCA_036375515.1. Taxonomy (GTDB): domain Bacteria; phylum Pseudomonadota; class Alphaproteobacteria; order Sphingomonadales; family Sphingomonadaceae; genus Sphingomicrobium. Next base: position 14,501 of record DASURT010000125.1, on the reverse strand, counting down.
GCAAGGGCTACGCGCCAGCCGAGAACAGCGCCGATAAATATCATGGGGTGGTCAAGTTCGATGTCGTCTCGGGCGTCCAGGCCAAGGCGGCAGCGGGCGCGCCGAGCTATACGAGCGTCTATGCGAAGGCGCTGGCGCAAGAGATGGAGCGCGACGCGAAAGTCGTCGCGATCACCGCGGCGATGCCCTCGGGCACCGGGCTCGACAAGGTCGCGGAGAAATTCCCCGACCGGACCTTCGACGTCGGGATCGCCGAGCAGCACGCGGTGACCTTCGCCGCCGGCCTCGCCGCGCAGGGCTACCGGCCGTTCGCGACGATCTATTCGACCTTCCTCCAGCGCGCCTACGACCAGGTCGTCCACGACGTCGCGATCCAGAATCTGCCTGTGCGCTTCGCGATGGACCGCGCGGGGCTGGTCGGCGCGGATGGCGCGACCCACTGCGGGGCTTTCGACCTCGCCTACCTCTGCACGCTACCGAACTTCACGGTGATGGCCGCGGCGGACGAGGCCGAGCTCTGCCACATGGTCCACACCATGGCGCTGCACGACAGCGGCCCGAGCGCGGTGCGCTATCCGCGCGGCGAGGGGCGAGGAGTGGCGCTGCCCGTCGAGCCACAGGCGCTCGAGATCGGCAAGGGGCGCGTGATCCGCGAAGGCAAGAGCGTCGCGATCCTGTCGCTGGGGACGCGGCTCGAGGAAGCGGAGAAGGCGGCGGACGAGCTGGAGGCCAAGGGCCTGTCAACGACCGTGGCCGATCTGCGCTTTGCCAAGCCGCTCGACGAGGAGCTGATCCGGAAGCTGCTGGCGACGCATGAGGTCGCGGTGACGATCGAGGAAGCGTCGATCGGCGGGCTCGGCGCGCACGTGCTGACGCTGGCGAGCGACGAGGGGCTAGTCGATGCCGGCCTCAAGATCCGTACGATGCGCCTGCCCGACCGGTTCCTCGAGCACGACAAGCCGGAGAAGCAATATGACGAGGCGCGTTTGAACGCGCCGCACATCGTCGAGACGGTGCTGAAAGCGCTGCGCGTGAACAGCGCCGGCATCGAGGAGGCGCGGGCTTAGTTGTATCGTTGTGCGAACTATCCTTCTCGGTAATTCCACGCGAAGGCGCGAAGAAGAAGGAAGGCACGAAGTCTGCTAAACGATATTGAGGAACTGGCCTCGATCGCGATCGATTGCGGTTTCCATCTCCATAAGGAACTCGGGCCCGGCGTCCTTGAGTCGGTTTATGAGGCGCTTCTTGCAGAGCGAATGCGAAAGCGTGGGCTGGCAGTGGAGCGCCAAAAGGCGCTCCCAATCTTGTTCGACGGAGTAGCCCTAGCTGACGGTTTCCGAGTTGATCTGCTGGTCAATGAGGCACTGATCATCGAAGTAAAATCGGTCGAGAAGCTCGTCCCCCTGCACTCGAAGCAGCTCCTGACCTACATCCGGCTCGCAAAGCAGCCTGTCGGACTGCTCATGAATTTCGGCGCGGAGACATTCCGGGAAGGCCTCCGACGCATCGTGAATGGCGCCGAAGACCGCTTCAGCCCGATCGTCGGGCAATGATTGTTCTTGGCGCCTTCCTTCTTCTTCGCGCCTTAGCGTGAAATCATGAAGGTTCGGGCCGATCAGCTCCTGGTGAGCCGCGGGTTGGCAGAGAGCCGGACGCGGGCGCAGGCGCTGATCATGGCGGGCGCGGTATTCAGTGGTGAGAAGAAGCTCGCCAAGCCCGGCGACTTGCTCGTCGAGGACGCCCCGCTGGAGGTCCGCGGCAAGGATCATCCGTGGGCGTCGCGCGGCGGGATCAAGCTCGATCACGGCCTGACGCATTTCGGGTTCGACGTGACAGCGGCCGTCGCGCTCGACGTCGGTTCCTCGACCGGCGGCTTCACCGACGTGCTGCTGAGCCGCGGCGCCGCCAGGGTCTATGCGGTCGACGCCGGCACCAACCAGCTCGCGTGGAAGCTGCGCCAGGACCCGCGCGTGGTCGTGCTCGAGCAGACCAACGCCCGCTATCTGACCGCCGAACAGGTGCCCGAGCCGGTCGACATCGTCGTCTGCGACGCGAGTTTCATTTCGGTCGCCAAGGTGCTGGAAACGCCACTGAAGCTGGCCAGGCCGCGCGCAAAGCTGGTCGCGCTGGTGAAGCCGCAGTTCGAGGCGGGGCGCGAGGAAGTTGGTAAGGGCGGCGTCGTGCGTGACGAGGCCGTGCGCCAGCGCGTTTGCGCCGAGGCCGCGGAATGGGTCGCCTCGCAGGGCTGGACCGTGCTCGGAGTGACCGAGAGCCCGATCACCGGGCCCGAGGGCAATGTCGAATTTCTCCTCGGCGCAGAGAAAAGTGGGGGTAGTAGAGGGAGTTGGGGATAAGCGCCGCGCGCGAGGCTGGCGGAAACGACCCCGACCTCCTATTTCCCCGCCGAAAGGGAGACAGAACAATGCAGTCCGAGAACAAATTGTTCGACGACTTCGTGAAGATGGTGAACGGACTTGCCGGGACCATGGCCGGCATGGGCCGCGAAGCCGAGGCGTCGGCGCGCGAAAAATTCAAGGAATGGATGGGCGGCGCGGACTTCGTCGGTCGCGACGAGTTCGAGGCGGTCAAGGCCATGGCGGCCGCCGCGCGCGACGAGAACGAGGCGCTCAAGACCCGGATCGTCGCCCTCGAAGCCAAATCCGGAGGAACCGCGAAGCGTCCAGCGAAGCCCAAGGCGGGAACCAAGTCCTGAGCGAAGAAGAAATCCAGGACGAGCGCGACGACGGCGCTCCGATCGAGGTCCTCGAAGCCTATTTCGAGGCACGCGGCTGGGCGTGCGAGCGCACCGCCGAGGGCGAGATCGTCGCGTCGGCGACCGGCAGCTGGGCGCAGTACGAGCTTCGCGGGGTCTGGCGGCCCGAGGACCAGGTCCTTCAGTTCCTCGCCTTTCCCGACATCAAGGTCGCGTCCGAGAAACGGCCCGCGATCTTCGAGGCGCTGGCGCTCATCAACGAGCAGCTCTGGCTCGGCCATTTCGAGATGTGGTCGGGCTCGGGCCTCGTCGTGTTCCGTCACTCGACGATCCTCGACACGCGCGCGGACGAGGGGCTCAGCCTCGAGCAGGCCGAGGCCATCGCCGAGGCCGCGGTCGAGGAGTGCGAGCGCTTCTATCCGGTCTTCCAGTTCGTCCTTTGGGGCGGCAAGTCGCCGGGCGAAGCGATCGCCGCCGCCCTGATCGATACGCATGGCGAAGCGTAGGGGCGGCGAAGCATGAGCGAGGGTCCGCGTCTTCCCGTCCCGACCTGGTTCGCCGGGTGCGGCAACATGGGCCAGGCGATCGTCGCCGGCTGGCGCCAGGCCGGCATCGACCTGTCGAGTTCGGTCGCGATCCGCCCGAGCGGAATGCCGGTCGAGGGCGTGCGCACCGTCCGGACCTTCGCCGAGGCGGGTCCTCCGCCGCCGCTCGTGATCCTCGGGGTCAAGCCGCAGAAGCTCGACGAGGTCGCTCCGGAGCTGCGCAAGTTCCTCACCTCCAAGACCGTGATCGTTTCGATCCTCGCCGGAGTGGAGGCGTCGGCTCTGCGCCGGCGCTTCCCCGGGGTCGGGGCGATCGTTCGCGCCATGCCGAACCTGCCGGTGGCGATCCGGCGAGGAGTGATCGCGCTCTACAGCGAAGAATCAAACGAGCAGCTGAAGCAGCAGGTCACCGACCTGTTCACCGCTTTGGGCTTTGCGATGTGGATGGCCGACGAAGCGAGATTCGCGGCCGTCGGCTCGGTCGCGGGCGCGGGGCCCGCATATGTCGCGCGCTTCATCGACGCCCTCGCCAAGGCCGGCGAGCAACGCGGCCTCAGCGCCGACATCGCTTCGACCATCGCCCGCGAAACCGTGCTCGGCACGGCCTGGATGGCCGCGTCGACCGGCGAGAGCATGGACCAGATCGCGCGGCGCGTCGCCAGCCCGAAAGGCACAACGGAGGCCGGCCTGACGGTGCTCGACCATGACGCCGTGCTCGATCAGCTGATCGCCGTCACGATCGAAGCCGCGGCGAAGCGCGGCGCCGAGCTCGCCGACGAAGCGAGGGCCGTCAGTTCGCGGCTTACGGATGTCCCCCAGACATCCTAGCCGAGTTGGCAGTCAACGGACGTCCCCCGGACGTCCTACCTGCCAACTTGCCGAGTCCGCACGCCTGTCCTAGTCGCGTCCTCGCGGAAAGGTCCTGGCATGATCGGCGAAGTTCTCGAAACAGACAAAACGGCGATCGCCTTCGAGCCCACGTCGAAACCCGTTCCCGTGGAGGAACGCGCGCGCCTGCTCGCCGACCCCGGTTTCGGGCGCGTGTTCACCGACCACATGGCAATCATCGAATATGACGAGCAAAAGGGCTGGCACGACGCCCGCGTCACCGCGCGCCACCCTTTCACGATGGACCCGGCGTCGCCCGTTCTCCACTACGCGCAGGAGATTTTCGAAGGGCTGAAGGCCTACCCGCGGCCGGGCGGCGGAGCGGCACTCTTCCGCCCCGACGCGAACGCGCGCCGTTTCGCCAGGTCGGCCATTCGCATGGCGATGCCCCCGCTTCCCGAGGACATGTTCCGGGAATCGGTCCGCGCCCTGGTCCTCGCCGATCGCGAATGGATTCCGCAAACGGAGAACGGGTCGCTCTATCTGCGGCCTTTCATGATCGCGAACGGTTCGTTCCTCGGGATGCGGCCTTCGACGCAGTTCATCTATGCCGTCATCGCCTCGTCGGTCGGCTCCTACTTCAAGGGCAACGCGCCAAGCGTGTCCCTGTGGGTCACACGGGAATATGTTCGGGCGGCGCCGGGCGGGACCGGCGAGGCCAAATGCGGCGGGAATTACGCGGGCAGCCTCGTTGCCCAGGCGGAAGCGATCCGCCAGGGTTGCGACCAGGTCGTATTCCTCGACGCGATCGAACGGCGCTGGGTCGAGGAGCTCGGCGGGATGAATGTCTTCTTCATCTTCGACGACGGATCGATCCAGACACCGCCCCTGGACGGCACGATTCTCCACGGAGTCACCCGCGATTCATTGCTGACGCTCGCGCGCGACATGGGCCTGACGGTTCGCGAGGAGCGATATTCCATCGAGCAATGGAAGGCGGACGCCAAGAGCGGACGGCTGACCGAGGCCTTTGCCTGCGGAACGGCCGCCGTGGTGACCCCGATCGGACGAGTCAAAGGCACGGATGGAGAGTTCGCGATCGGCGGTCAGTCGCCGGGCCCGCTTACCCTTCGCTTGCGATCGGCGCTGGTCGACATCCAGCGAGGTTCCGCGCCCGACCCCCACGGGTGGATCGAGCACATCGACTGAACGACTGGGCTCGCGGCCCATCTCCCCTTCCAACTCGCACCTCCGGGGCTATAAGCGCCGCTCTCCCGCACGGGCGGGCACGCTGCTGGGGCGTCGCCAAGTGGTAAGGCACCGGTTTTTGGTACCGGCATTCGCAGGTTCGAATCCTGCCGCCCCAGCCAGTCCCTCGGAGGCGGTTGCCGGGGGTCAGCCCGTCGCCGGGCCTTCAACGCTGAATGCCTCGGTGTGGCCGATGGCCGTGCCGTAATCCAGGACCGAGATATATCGGCAGTGGGCAACCATCGTGGCGACCTCGTCCGCGGCCGGGGGAGCAAGGTCGTCGAGCTGCGGATGCCTTTGCGCCAGCAGCGTCCAGGCGCGGGTTCGTTGCGCGGGATCCTCGACTTCGGAAACCGTGCAGCCGGCATAGACCGCCTTGACGTCCTCCAGCTGCGCAGGCTCCTGGCCAACGGTGATCGCGACCCGGTTGTCGTGCGCCATGTTCGAGAACTTCTGGCTGGTCCGGTACACCAGGAAATAGAGCGCCAGCCCCTCGTTCGCGTAGCCAACGATGGTCGCCTGGGGCCAGCCGTCCGGGCGGACGGTCGCGATCGTCATGGTTCGGTTGGCATCCAGGATCCCGATCGCCGGCTGTTCCATTCAAGGCTCCTCGATCTCGTTACGCATGGCGGCTTCGGGTCCGCGGCCGGTCGGGGCATCAGCTGACGGGCTTGAGGACCGTTCCAAACCCCCAGTCGTCGTCGCGGGCGGGGGTCATGCTGGCAAGCCCTCCCGGTCCGACCGTCAGGACGTCCGCATGGCCGAACCCCTTCGAATAGTCGAGGATCGTGATGATCTCCGGATTTGCCCGCATGACCGCCGAGTGGCCGGGTTCCGGCCGTTCGAGCCTGAGAAGTCCCGGATGGCGCTCCAGGAGAAGTTTCACCGCTCTCTGACGCTGTTTCGCATCGCGCACTTCGGATGCCCGCGCCGCGATCGACAAGGCCTTGACCGTGGAAGGGTCGTGAAAATCACGACCGATGGCCAGCGAGACACGATCGTCGCGCGCAATGTTCTGGAATTTCTGGCTCTGCCGGGAAACGATGAAGTAGATCAGGATGCCCTCGTTGGCATAGCTGACCATCGTTGTCTGGGGCCAGCCGTCCGGCCGAATGGTCGAAATCGCCATCAGCCGGTTTTCATCGAGGATCGCAACCGCCTTGTCTTCCATCGGCTTACCCCGCCTCTGCCGCCACTCCCGTGCCGGTGACCCAGGCAATCGCCTCGTCGTGCTCTTCGGGCAGGTACGTGCGATAGCGGATATTGGGCAGCAGCGCGCTTTCCAGCCGCGTCCCTACCCGCACCCACGCCTGGTCGGCGACGACGGCAACCCGGCCGAAGCGGTCGAGCTTGCCGAACAGCGGCAGCGCCCGCGCGATGTAGGACGGAAGGCTGGATATTTCGATCCCGCCGATCGAGCTGGTTTCGACGAAGACATGGACCTTGTCATGTTTGGACATGATTTCGTCCAGTCGGTCCATGATCGCGTCCAGGTCGGTGCCCGTGATCCGGTGAGACACGCGAACTGCGATCACATCATCGGGGCTGTCGATCAGTTCGAGCATGGGTCCGACTCCGGCAGATTGATGTCGATGTACAGCTAAACCAGCCTCGTTCGTCGTGGTTCAATATTCGTCAAACCAGCGCGGCGATGGTCGCGACGGCGATGGCAAAGCACAGGATCAGGAGCGGCAGCGCCAGGATCAGCACCGTGGCCGAGCGGGCCGTGGCCGGCCCGGTGGCAGTGTCGATCCCGCGAACCCGGAACTCGCGCCACCGGAGCGGACCTTTGCGGCCTTCCGGATCCATGCGGGGAAAGAGGCTGGGTATGGCGAAGAATGCGATGAGGAACGCGAAGATGACGCCGAACGTGACGGCCATATGGTCGCTGAAGGCCATGCTCAGGACGCCGACGAACCCGACGAACATGATGGCCATCGCAGCGTAAACGCCGGACGGCAGCTCGAAGCTCCGGTCGTCGCAGGCGCGCTGGATCGGTGTGTCGACGACCTCGTCGGCGGCAAGAAGTCGGGCTTGGTCGATCTGACGCATGAATTTGGTCTCCCTGGATGCACGGCAAGGCTAAGGGCGGCGGCGGGCGCTCATTTGACCTGGATCAAATGCGACCGATCGGCCGGGCGGCAGTTGTGACAGGCATCCTGAAGGAGAAGCTCATGCAAACCCGAGGCGAACAGATGTTGGCGCTGCGGCGCGCGCGCATGGCCGGCGCACCCGCCTTCCTGCGCGGCGGGTTCCGGCCGTTCTTCTTCGGCGGCGCGGCCTGGGCCGTCATCGCGCTCTCGATCTGGCTGACTGCACTGGCCACCGGGGCGAGCCTTCCATCCACGTTCGACCCGCTGGCGTGGCACCGACACGAAATGCTGTTCGGCTTCGTCGGAGCGATCATTTCGGGCTTCCTTCTGACCGCGATCCCGAACTGGACCGGACGGCTGCCGATCGCCGGGCCGCAGCTCGCGACTCTGTTCGCGTTCTGGGTCGCGGCCCGACTCGCCGTGCTGTTCTCAGCCGTGGTCGGGCCCGCGGTCGCCGCAGCCCTCGACGTCGGCTTCTTCCTGGTCCTGGCGTCCCTCGCTGCGCGGGAGGTGCTCGAGTCCCGAAACCGCAATTTGCCCGTGGTCGGACTGATCTTCCTGTTCGGATTGGTGAACGGCGCCGATCACGCCGCCGCAGCCGGGCTTCTTGGCGATCCCGACGTCGCGTGGAAATGCGGCGTTGCGCTCGTCATCATCCTGATCTCGCTGATCGGGGGCCGAATCATCCCGTCGTTCACGCGCAACTGGCTGGCCAAGCAGGGCGTGCGCCAGGGCCTTCCCGCCCAGCCGACCCGTTTCGATCTCGCGGTGATCGGGATCACCGCGCTCGCGTTCCTGTGGTGGATCATGGCGCCGCGGGGATCGCTTGCCGGCGCGATCCTTGCGGTCGCCGCGGCGGCGCAGGCGTTTCGCCTCGTGCGGTGGAAGGGCTGGAAGACCCTTCGCGACCCGCTCGTCCTCGTCCTGCACGTCGGCTACGCCTGGGTGCCGATCGGCCTCGCGCTGCTTGCCGCCGTTGAATTCGGCGCGTCGGTCCCGCGATCGGCGGCGGTCCATGCGCTCACCGCCGGCGCCATGGCGACCATGATCCTCGCGGTGATGACTCGCGCAACGCTCGGCCATACGGCTCGAGAGCTGAAGGCGAGCCCCGGGACCGTTGTGGCCTATCTGCTGGTCACCGTCGGCGCGGCGCTCCGGGTCGCGGCATCGCTCGGCGCCTTCGACTATCGGATCGGGATCGACGTCGCGGGCACCGCCTGGCTAGGGGCGTTCGTGCTCTTTCTCGCCATCTACGGACCGATGCTGTTCAGCCCGCGATTGGACGGCAAGCTTTGACGGCGAACGGCTCCGAAAACGCCGCCGCATTGCGCTAGATCAATCGCATGATCTGGTGGTCTGGCAAGATGCTCCACGCAATATGTGGGGGAGCAGGCGATGACGTTCGAAGTCACACTCGCGGAAGAGATCTGGACGGCAAAATATCGGTTCAAGCCAGGCGAGGGGGAAGGTGACGGATCGTTCGGCGAGACGGCAGCGCGGGTTGCGCGAGCTGTCGCGAAAGCCGAGCCGCCCGAGTTGCGGGCCGAGTGGGAAGCGCGCTTTCGCGAAGCCGTCGCGGACCTGCGCTTCATTCCGGCGGGCCGCGTGCTCGCCGGAGCGGGGACGGACCGCAGCGTCACCCTGTTCAACTGCTTCGTCATGGGGACCATCCCTGACAGCCTCGACGGCATTTTCGAGCACCTGAAGCAAGCTGCCCTGACCATGCAACAGGGCGGCGGGGTCGGCATGGACTTCTCGACCATCCGGCCGAGCGGCGCCCCGGTGAAGGGTGTGGGAGCCGATGCCTCGGGGCCGCTGACGTTCATGGACTGCTGGGATTCGATGTGCCGGACCGTCCACTCGGCGGGACAACGCCGAGGAGCGATGATGGGCTGCCTGCGCATCGATCATCCCGACATCGAGGCGTTCATCGACGCGAAGCGTGACCCTGCCCGGTTCCGCAACTTCAACTTGTCGGTGCTGGTGACCGACGCCTTCATGGCGGCGCTCGGCGGTGACGGCGACTGGCCGCTGGCGTTCAACGGCGAAACCGTGCGCACGGTCCGCGCCCGCGAGTTGTGGGAGCGGCTGATGCGCGCGACCTACGACGTGGCGGAGCCCGGCGTGATCTTCGTCGACCGGGTCAACAGCCAGAACAATCTCGCTTATTGCGAGGTCATCAGCGCGAGCAATCCCTGCGGTGAGCAGATGCTTCCGCCCTACGGCGCCTGTCTGCTCGGTTCGATCAACCTCGCCCGGCTGGTCGACAATCCGTTCGAGGGCGGGGCGCTGGACGAGGCGCAGCTCGGCGAGCTGACTCGCACGGCGGTGCGGATGCTCGACAATGTGATCGACATCTCCCGCTATCCGATTCGCGAGCAGGAGACGGAGGCCAAGGCGAAACGGCGGATCGGCCTGGGAATCACCGGTCTTGCCGATGCGCTGCTGTTCTGCGGCGCGGCCTACGGGAGCAGCGATGCGGTGGCCCTGACCCGCCGCTGGCTCGGCGTCATCAAGCGGGAGGCCTATCGCGCCTCGGCCCTGCTCGCCGCCGAGAAGGGTCCGTTCCCGCTCTACGAGGCGAGCATGATCGAACGGCCGAACCTTGCCGGCCTCGACGAGGAAACTCTGGCGCTTATCCGGGAGCACGGGCTTCGCAACGGTTGCCTGACCTCGATCGCGCCGACCGGCACGACCTCGCTGCTCGCCGGCAACGTGAGCTCGGGCATCGAGCCGGTCTTCGCTTATTCCTACACGCGCAAGATTTTGCAGCCCGACGGGACGAGGCGCGAGGAGCAGGTCGAAGATTATGCGATGCGGGTGTGGCGCCAGGTGAAGGGCGACGCTCCGCCGCCGCCGGACCTGTTCGTCAGCGCGCAGACGCTCTCGCCTTCAGACCATTTGACGATGCAGGCGGCCGCTCAGGCGCTGATCGACAGCTCGATCTCGAAGACCATCAACTGCCCCGAGGACATCGACTTCGAAGCCTTCGCCGACGTCTATGTCGAGGGCTATCATCTGGGCTGCAAGGGACTGACGACCTATCGTCCCAACGCGGTCACCGGATCCGTGCTGAGCATCGCCGAGGCGCCGAAGGCCGAGCCAAGGGCGGAGGAGCCGCTGGCGCCCCGGGCCGACCAGCTTCACGGCACGACCTACAAGCTCAAATGGCCGGAAAGCGCGCATGCGGTCTATGTGACGATCAACGACATCGAACAGGACGGTGAGCGGCGCCCGTTCGAGATGTTCGTCAATTCCAAGAACATGGAGCATTACGCCTGGACGCTGGGCCTCACCCGGATGATCTCGGCGGTATTCCGGCGAAGCTCCGATGTGGCGTTCGTGGCCGAGGAACTGAAGGCGGTGTTCGACCCCCGCGGCGGAGCCTGGATGCAGGGGCGCTACGTGCCCTCGCTGCTCGCCGCGATCGGCGACATCGTCGAGCGGCATCTCGGAGGGCTCTTGCCGCAGCCCGCGCCCGCGAACGCGTTCGCATCATCGCCGGCCAGGCCGATGCCGCAATGCCCGCAGTGCGGCGCCTCGTCGCTGGTCAAGGTCGAAGGCTGCAACAACTGCCTCGAGTGCGGATACTCGAAATGCGGATAAGAACGCCTAGTCGTGGTGCTCTGCGGCCGCAGGCCGAGCTTCCTCGTAATGCCCGGCCGCACCGGCCCTGGCCGCCTGGTGAAGTCCCTCGACATAGTGAATGAAGGTGACGTAGCCGGCGACATATTCGCGGCCCGCGGCCAGATCGTCGGGCCGGAAGTCCTTCCTCCGCTGGAGGTTGGCGAACTTCTCGCGGATGCCTCGTTCGACCTCCGTCGCAACGAAGCCGGTCAGCTCACGGTCCGATCCGGAGGCCACGGCTTTGTCCGCAAGCGTGATCGCGGGGCCGAGGTCGCGACCCGCGGGCTTGAGGCCCGTGTAAGCCGCTCCCTCGCCGGCCCGGTGAACGCGAACGAGCGTTTCGAAAAAGTAGCGATCGGCCATTTCACGCGCCTGCGGATCAAGCTTCCTGACCGTCGCGGCTTCCGCGAAGGCCCGCCTTATTTCGGGCTCGTCCCGGGGCTGGACCCAGATCAGCACAGGGTTCGGATCGTTCGCTTCAAGAGCGGTCCGAGCGGCCGCCACGACAGGCCCGTCCAGCCCGTCGCAGTGCGCAAGTGCCGGTGCGGGCGCCACAAGCGCCGTTCCAAACGCGGCGGCGGCAATCAAGGATGAAAAGCGCATTTTGAGTGTCCTTCAGGATCGGGCGGGCAGCATCTTCGCGAGAGTGTCATCGCGCAGCAGGTAATGATGAACCAGCGCCGCCAGGGCATGAATGCCGATAAGGGCGTAGCCGATCCTGGCGATCACTTCGTGCGACTCTTCGAATGGCTCGGCGAGTCCGTCGTTCGGACCGATCAGCGCAGGCAGATCGAAGCCGAAGAAGCGGATCGGATCACCCTCGGCGCTGAGGATCAGCCAGCCGAGGAGCGGCAGTCCGATCATCAGGCCGTAGAGCGCGAGATGGGTCAGCGTGCTCGCCAGTACCTGCCAGCGGCCCATCGCGACCTCCTTGGCTCGCGAAGGCGTGAGCGCCCGAAGCAGCAGTCTCAGCCAGGCGACGACGAAGATCGACAGGCCAGCTGTGTAGTGCCAGCTCTTCATCGCCTCGCGCGGGGCGCTGCCCTTGGGGAAGACCTCCCGGAATTCCATGGTCGCGTAAGCGGCGACGAACAGGAGCACCGTTAGCCAGTGAAGCGCGATCGACGTGCGGACGGTGCGGCTGAGCAGAGGGGGGGTCATGACGCTCCTTTTTCAGCTCGCCGAATGCCGGGCGCGGCGGTCCTTGCATTGACCGAGATCAATGTTGGCAAACCCGGGGTCGGAATTTTCACACGGCGCGGGAATACAAGCCTTCCGTGTCGAGATATTCGTCGAAGGTCGCGGCGACGACCCGCACGAGGGGGCGCGCGGAATCCGTCACTTCGACGACGGAGCCGCTGCGCCTGACGAGGCCCTCGTTCTCCATCCTGTCCAGGCCATGCGCACCCGCAAGCAGCCGAACCGGATCGGCGTCGAACCGCCGGCACACCTCCGCGACGTCGACCCGGTGGTCACACATCAGGCGCTCGATCAGCGTGCCGCGGAGTCGGTCATCACCGGTGAACCGATATCCCCGGGCAATCGGAAGCCGGCCTTCGCCGACGATGCGCTGGTATTCGGGAATGCGGACCTGGTTCTGCACATAGCCCTGCGGGATCCGCCCGATGGCGGAAGCGCCGAGCCCGATCAGCACATCCGCCTCATCGGTCGTATATCCCTGAAAGTTGCGGTGAAGACGCCCCTTTGCCGCAGCCAGGGCGAGCGGGTCGTCGGGCAATGCGAAATGATCGAGCCCGATCTCGACATAGCCGGCGCGGACCAGGGCTTGCGCGATCGCGCGTGAATGGACGAGTCGTGCATCGGAGTCCGGAAGGGCGGCGGCGTCGATCTTGCGCTGGTGCGGCTTGAACGCCGGCACATGGGCATAGCCGAATACCGCGAAGCGGTCGGGGCGCAACGCCAGGGCCTGCTCGACCGTGTCGAGGCAGGAGCCGAGGGACTGATGCGGCAGGCCGTAGACGAGGTCGAAGTTGATATGCGCGAGGCCGCTCGCGCGAAGAGACCGGACCGCCGCTTCCGTCTCCGCAAAGCTCTGCACGCGGTTGATCGCCTGCTGGACGGCTGGATCGAAGCTCTGAACGCCGAGGCTGGCGCGGTTGAACCCGCATGCGCCCAGGGTCTCGGTCATGTCCGCGGTCAGGCTTCGCGGATCGATTTCGACCGCGATCTCGGCGTCATCCGCAACCGGGAATTTTTCCCGAAGCCGGCGCATGATCGAGCGCATCTGGCCGGTGGGCATCAAGGTCGGCGTTCCACCGCCGAAATGGACGTGACTGACGGTGAGCGGACCGGTCGCCTGACGGGCGACCAGGTCGATCTCCTTTTTCAGGCAATCGACATATCGGGTGACCGGCGCCTCGCGGGCCGCGACGGTGGTATGGCAGCCGCAATACCAGCACATCGCCCGGCAGAAGGGGATGTGCACGTAGAGCGATGCCCGGGTCTGCGGCAGGGATGACAGCCAGGAGCGGTATCGAGCCTCGTCGACATCCGGCGAGAAATGGGGCGCCGCGGGATAGCTCGTGTAACGCGGAATTCGCGCGTCGGCGTACCGCGCGACAAGGTCGGCGTGCAGCGTGTCGGTCATTCGGCCAGGCGATACCGGAGCCGCCTGGTTGACACTTGATCCAGATCACCGATGGTCCGGAACCAGGGACTAGCCGCCGCGTATGAAAAGCGTAGAGGGTAAGCGGTGTGAGCGGGCTTGCGACTGATCACTCGGGCGGCCTTGTCGACAGTTTCGGTCGGCGGATCACCTATGTCCGGCTGTCCGTGACCGACCGCTGCGATCTGCGCTGCCGCTACTGCATGGCCGAGCGCATGCAGTTCCTGCCCAAGCGCGAGATCCTGACCCTCGAGGAGATGGCCGAGCTTTCGGACATCCTGATCGCGCGCGGCGTTCGCAAGATCCGGCTGACGGGAGGCGAGCCTCTTGTGCGCAAGGGGGTGATGGAGCTGGTCCGCGCGCTCGGAGAGCGGCTTGGTTCGGGCCTGGACGAGCTGGTCCTGACCACGAACGGGACGAGGCTCGAACGGTTCGCGGCCGAGCTGCATGAGGCGGGCATAAGGCGGATCAACGTCAGTCTCGACAGCCGCCGCCCGGAGCGGTTCGGCCACATCACGAGGGGAGGCGACCTCGATCAGGTGCTTCGCGGCATCGATTCGGCGCTGACCGCGGGGCTCGCGGTCAAGATCAACATGGTCGCGCTCGCCGGCATCAACGAGGAGGAGATCGAGGACATGCTGCGCTGGTGCGCGGCGATGGCGATCGACTTGACGCTCATTGAGACGATGCCGCTGGGAGAGGTCGAGGAGGATCGCACCAGCCATTATCTGCCGCTCGACCTGGTCAAGCGCCGGCTTGAGAAGCGCTTCACGCTCGTGCCCTCGACGAAGCGGACCGGCGGGCCCGCCCGCTATTTCGAC
>DASURT010000124.1:0-2915 GCA_036375515.1 Sphingomicrobium sp. | reverse complement strand
GCCGGCCACTTCAACCCGGTCGAAATCGCCGACCTGATAGGCGCGCGAAACCACTGGTCCCGGATTTTCGTCGCGGGAATGCCCGCAGGCCGAGGTTGCGGCGGAAGCGGCGATGACGGCGGCGGCGACGACCTTGCGCATGGGACCTCCATTCAGACTGTATTATTCAGGCAATACACCAGCAACCGAACGGAGTGCAAGGGCAAAAAAAAGAGCGCCCGGAGGCGCCCTTTCTGAATTCCGCCCCTCCCTTCAAGGGAGGGGCAGGGGGTGGGTGCTATCGAGGCGAGTTAAACCTGCTCGACCCACCCCTCAATCCCCTCCCTGGCAGGGAGGGGAGGGATTGTTACGCGATTTCCTTGGTCTTGTGGTGGATGACCGCGGCCTTGTTCAGGATCTCGAGGATTTTGGCGAGCGCCGACTTCTCGTCGGTCTGCTCCATCGCCCCGAGCTCGCGCGCCAGGCGCGACGAAGCCGCCTCGAAAATCTGCCGCTCCGAATAGCTCTGCTCCGGCGCGTCGTCCGGGCGGAACAGGTCACGGGTCACCTCGGCGATCGAGGTCAGGTCGCCCGAATTGATCTTCGCCTCATATTCCTGGGCGCGGCGCGACCACATGGTGCGCTTGACCCTGGGCTTGCCCTTCAGCGTCTCGAGCGCGTCCTTCATCGTCTTGTCCGACGACAGCTTGCGCATTCCGACCGAGTCCGCCTTGTTGACGGGAACTCGGAGGGTCATCTTTTCCTTCTCGAACCGGAGGACGTAGAGGTCGAGACGGGTTCCGGCGATCTCGGTGCTTTGCAGCTCGACGACGCGGCCGACGCCATGCTTGGGGTACACAACATAATCACCAATGTCGAAGCTCAGCGCCTTTGTAGCCATTACACACCTTTCCGTTTGCGGCAGAAGAGCCGACGCATTCGCATCGTCCCCCAAAACGACCTCAGGTCGTGGCTCCCAGCCTATTCCGTGGCTTCCCTATGAATTTAAGGCCGCAGCTGAATCGCCCGCGGCCCCGTGTGACAGTTTTATATCACAATGGGATTCAAATCTCCAGTCCCAGCTGAGCCGGTATCTCACTGTTAATCTCGGTTAAATTGTGCAGGCCGAGGCCGAGCAGGCGGATGCCCTTCGGCAGCGGGTGAAGCGCCGCCAGGAGCGCCTGCCCGGCGGCGGCGAACGCCGGCTCGTCCGGCACCAGCGCCGAGAAGCTTTTCGACCGCGTGATGATGGTGAAATCGCCGAACTTCACCTTGAGCGTCACGGTCCTTCCGGCGACCTCGGCGCGCTCCACCCGGTCCCAGGCAAAACCGGCGATCCGCTCGAGCTCGGCGGCCAGGCGGTCCGGGTCGCGCAGGTCCTCCTCGAACGTCCGCTCGGCGCTGACCGACTTGTACGGCCGGTCGGGCCTGACCTCGCGCTCGTCGATGCCGCGGCAGATCCGCCAGTACCATTCGGCCGAGCTCCCGAAGTGCGCCTGGAGCTGGGACAGCGACCAGGCCTGCAAATCTGCGCCGGTCAGGATTCCCAGCCGCTCCATCTTGCGCGCGGTGACGGGCCCGACTCCATGAAAGCGCGCGACCGGGAGCGAGGCGACGAACTCGGGTCCCTTCTCCGGGGTGATCACGCACAGCCCGTCGGGCTTGCGATGGTCCGAAGCGAGTTTGGCGATGAACTTGCAGTAGGAAACGCCGGCCGAGGCGGTGAGGCCGGTCTCTTCGCGGATGCGGCGGCGGATGTCCTCGGCGATCGCCCGCGCGCTGCCGAGCCCCGGGCGGTCTTCCGTCACGTCGAGATAGGCTTCGTCGAGGCTCAGCGGCTCTACCAGCTCGGTGTAGTCGAGAAAGATCGCGCGGATCTGCTGGCTGACCGCGCGGTAAACGTCGAACCGCGTCTTGACGAAGATCAGCTCGGGGCAGCGGCGCTTGGCCGTAACCGACGGCATGGCCGACCGCACTCCGAATTTTCGCGCCTCATAGCTTGCCGCCATCACGACTCCGCGGTGCTGGCCTCCGACGGCCACGGGCTTGCCGCGAAGCTCGGGATGATCGCGCTGTTCGACCGACGCGTAGAAGGCGTCCATGTCGACATGGATGATCTTGCGGATCGGGCGGTCCGAGTCGGCCAAAGCGCGATTTTTCTGTCCTACAGGACCCCGCCAAGTCTAGGCTTTGGACCATGTTTCGAGCCCGGATGCCGCGTGACCGCATTGATGTCGCGGGGGGCCTAAACTTCACACCGAATGGCGCCCGATCCCGAGAAATTAGTGAAGTTAAGGGCCTGTCCGCTCTGCTTCCATTGCGCGCCTCAATCTGCTTAAGGGCCGCGCCATGAACATCCACGAATATCAGGCCAAGGAGCTGCTCGCGAAATTCGGCGTGCCGGTGCCCGCGGGCTTTGCCGCGATGAGCGTCGAGGAAGCGGTCGAGGCCGCGAAAAAGCTTCCGGGACCGCTCTGGGTCGTCAAGGCGCAGATCCACGCCGGCGGGCGCGGCAAGGGCAAGTTCAAGGAGTTGGGCGAGGGCGCCAAGGGCGGCGTGCGCCTCGCCCGCTCGATCGATGAGGTCCGCGACAATGCCGCGGAGATGCTCGGCAAGACTTTGGTGACGGTCCAGACCGGTCCGCACGGCAAACAGGTCCAGCGGCTCTACATCACCGATGGCGTCGACATCGCGAAGGAATATTATTTCGCGCTCCTGGTCGACCGCGAGAGCGGGCGGATCGCGATCGTCGCATCGACCGAAGGCGGAATGGACATCGAAGCGGTCGCGCATGACACGCCCGAGAAGATCGAGACGCTGACGATCGATCCGGCGACCGGGCTGATGCCGCACCACGGGCGAGCGGTCGCCGCGGCGCTCGGCCTTAAGGGCGATCTCGCCAAGCAGGCGGGAAAGGTGCTGGCGAGGCTCTACGA
>DASURT010000123.1:0-2055 GCA_036375515.1 Sphingomicrobium sp. | reverse complement strand
ATTTGACGAGACGCTTGTAGATCGCCTCACGCTTCTCGATCGGAAGATTCTTCGAATCGTCGATCCCGCGCGGGAATCTTTCGCGATCGAGGATACAGGCGGCGGCGACCACGGGGCCCGCCAGCGGCGCGCACCCCGCCTCGTCGACCCCGGCGAGCGGCTGCGGGTAATCGAGCTCGAGCTTGAAGGAGCAGCGCCGCGGCATCGAGTCGCTTTGTGTACCCCTGCGAAGGCAGGGGTCCAGACTGCAAACCGACTCAAGTTGTGGAAAACTGTGGGTTTCAGTCCTTGGTCCGCCAGGGCGGGAAGCGGCGGTTTTCCCCGGCCTTGTAGAAGAAGATGATGTTGCCGTCGGGGTCGCGAAGCCGCGCCTCGCGCCACATCCACGGCTGGTTCCTCGGTCCGTGCTCGAACGGAATCCCGCTCCTCGCGAGCTGCTCGACGCGCTCGTCAAGATCGTCGCACTCGAAATAAATCGCGGTCGTCGCGGCGATCGTCTCCTCGGGATCGATCTGGATCGAGAAGGTCGCTCCGCCGACGGTCTCGAACCGCGCGTAGCCGTTCTCGGGGCTGTCGACGATCTGCCTGAGGCCGATGCGCCGGTAGAAGTCCACGGAGCGCTCGTAATTGGTGCCCGTTACCGTCACCTGATTGAGACGCGGTCCATCTCCGACATCGAGCCGCACGCGGCCTTGCCCGATCGGGCCGGCGCCCTGCCCCAGCTCCGGCGCATCATGGAGCGCCACACGCACGAATTCGCGCGCGCGGGCCACTGCGTCGGCGAGCGACGCCCCTTCCGCGAGGAAGAAGGCGATCGCGCTGGCGAGCGTGCATCCGGTGCCGTGCGTGCTGCTCGTGTCGATCCGCTGGCCCTGCCAGCTGGTCATGTTGTCAGTCTCGATGAGCGCGTCGGCGAGCGCGTCACCTTCCTCGTGGCCGCCCTTGATCAACACCGCGCAGCCATGCTGCCCGACGAGGTGCAGGGCCGCCGTCACCGGGTCCTCTTCCGACGTCAGCTGCTTGAGCTCGGGAAGGTTCGGAGTGGCGATCGTGGCGATGTCCATCAGCCGGCCGAAGGCGGCGACGGTCGCGTCGTCCGCCAGCGGCGAACCGCTCGTCGCGACCATGACCGGATCGAACACGATCGGAAGGCCCGGCTGTTCCGCCCTCAAGCGCTCGAGGCGTGCCGCGACCTGCTCCGCGGCGAAAGCGCCTCCGATCATCCCGATCTTCACCGCGTCGACACCGATATCGCCCGCCACCGCGTCGATCTGGGCGAGGATCATCTCGGTCGGGATCGGGTGGATTCCAGCAACCCCGACGGTGTTCTGCGCGGTAATCGCGGTGACCGCGGTCATCGCGTGACCGCCGAGCATGGTGACCGTCTTGATGTCCGCCTGAATGCCCGCACCACCGCCCGAATCCGAGCCGGCGATGATGAGGATCCGCGCGGCCGCCGTCATCGGAGCGACCGCGGCCTCGTTCCGCGGAGCGAAGTTTTCCATGTGCACGGATGTGTCGTTACGCGGACAATTACCAAAAAATCGTTCACGCGGCGGACTGAACGGCGGCGCAAATGTCGTCGACCACCCTTTCCACCACCGTCAGGTCGTCGCCCTCCGCCATCACCCGGATGAGCGGCTCGGTGCCGGACTTGCGGATCACCAGGCGACCGCGTCCCTCGAGCTCAGCCTCGGCCGCCGCGATGCGCTTCCGGACGCTGTCCGCCTCAAGGGGCTCCGTGGCGCCGTTGAAGCGGACGTTCCTGAGGAGCTGCGGCAGCGGCTCGAACTGGCGGAGCAGCTCGCTCGCGGGTCTGTTCTCCTCGACCAGAGCGGCGAGCACTTGCAGTCCGGCCACGAGCCCGTCGCCGGTAGTCGAATGGTCGGCCAGGATGATGTGACCCGACTGCTCGCCGCCGACATTGCAGCCGCGCTCCCGCATCTCCTCCAGCACATAGCGGTCGCCGACCTTGGTGCGGAGGAGGTCGAGCCCGGCTTCCTTGAGCCGCCGCTCGAGGCCAAGGTTGGACATGACCGTCGCGACGACGGCATT
>DASURT010000122.1:0-2019 GCA_036375515.1 Sphingomicrobium sp. | reverse complement strand
GGACCATCCGCTCCGATCGCGGGCGGGAGAACGTCGAGCGGCAGGCTGTCGTCGCGCCCGTTCATGCGATCCTCGTCGGCCTCGTCGGCCTCGTCGGATGCGCGCTCCTCGCGCTCGAAGCGGCGCGGACGATCGCGGTCGCGGTCGCGGCGATTGAAGCGCTCCCGCCTTGGCCCGCGTTCCTCGCCGCCGGCCTCGGAGTCAGCCGTCTCGGCCACCCGCTCCTCGCCACGGCGAAGATCAGGCTCGTGATCGGACGGGCCGCCTTCATCGTCTTCGTCGATATCGTCACCGCGCTGGCGGCGCTGGTCCTCGAAGCGGGCGCGGTTCTCGCCCAGCACGCGGAAATAATGGTCCGCATATTGCAGATAATATTCGGCCTGGACCCGGTCGCCCGCAAGCTGGGCGTCGCGCGCGAGACTCTTGTATTTCTCGAGCAGCTGCGCCGCGTTGCCGCGCTGCCGGTTGTCCTGACGGTTCCCCGGCTGTCCGCCGAGGTTCTGTCCGCGTTGGCCGCGGCCGCGTCGGCGGCCGCCCTGTCTTTGATTGATCAAATGCCTACGTCCTTACGCAGTAATCGCTAGCCCCTTTGGCCCCAGCCGGGCAGGGCGGCGCAGCTGCGCGGCTCCTGACCCTCTCGTTCCGGTCTTACGCGAATTCTCGCGAAGTGAACGGCCGATTGCGTCGGGGGTGGAGCGGACGCACTCAGCTTTCCCAAGGGAGCGGGTCCGGTCCTGGGTCCCGATGTAGTGCGCCCATGGGCCGATGCCAAGCGATTTTCGCCTAAACCCAAGTTAGAAGGAGCGCGCGGTCTCTGCCGGCGAGGTCGGGCGCGACCCGGCCGCGCAGCCCGTCGCGGGCGAGCAGCCCGGTCACCGCCCCGGCCTGGTCATGCCCGATCTCGACCGCCGCAAGGCCGCCCTTTTCGAGGAGCGCCGCAAGCTGCGGCGCGAGGGCGCGATAGGCGTCGAGGCCCTCCTTGCCCGCGAACAGCGCCTCGTCCGGTTCAAATTCGCGCACGCCCGGCCCCAGGTCGGCATCGTCGGCAATATAGGGCGGATTGCACAGGATCAGGTCGAATTTCTCGGCGAGCCCCTCCGCCCAATTACCGAGCTTGAGCTGAACGCGCGCATCGAAGCCGAGACGCCGGGCATTGGCCGCCGCATAGGACAATGCGCGGCGCGAAACGTCGACCCCTGTTCCAATTGCCTCCGGCCACAGATCGAGCGCGGCAAGCAGCAGCGTGCCCGGCCCCGTTCCAAGGTCGAGGATCCGCTGCGGTCCCTCGCCGCCTTCGAAATGCTCGATCGCCGAAGCGATCAGCACCTCGCTTTCGGGGCGCGGCACCAGCACTCCCGGACCGACATGGAGCTCGATGTTCCAGAAGGCGCGGCGGCCGGTGATGTAGGCGATCGGCTCGCCCGCCTGCCGCCGCTCGACCATGTCCCAGAAGCGTTTCGGAACCTCGCGGTCGGGGGGCGAGAGAATGAGCTTGTCGCGGTCTATGTGCAGCGCCTCGGCCATCAGCAGCTCGGAATCGAGCCGGGCCGTGTCGCTGTTGTTCTCGAGCTGGCGCGACGCGTCCGCGAGCGCGCGGGCGATGGCCTTCAATGCTTGAATCCCCTCCGCTCAGGCACAGGAAATTCAAGCATCCTCCAGGCCCGCCAGGCGTTCCGCCTCGTCCTCCGCGACGAGTGCGTCGATGATCTCGGTCAGTCGCGGTCCCTCCAGGACCTCGTCAAGCTTGTGGAGCGTCAAATTGATCCGGTGGTCGGTCACTCGGCCCTGCGGGAAATTATAGGTGCGGATCCGCTCCGACCGGTCGCCCGAGCCGACCATCGACTTGCGCGCCCCGGCGCGTTCGCTGGCGAGCCGCTCGCGCTCCATCTCGAACAGCCGCGTGCGCAGCACCTTCAAGGCCTTGGCCTTGTTCTTGTGCTGCGACTTCTCGTCCTGCTGGATCACGACGAGGCCGGTGGGGAGGTGCGTGATCCTCACCGCGCTGTCGGTCGTGTTGAC
>DASURT010000121.1:0-2487 GCA_036375515.1 Sphingomicrobium sp. | reverse complement strand
AGCGCGGCCGAGGCGATCGCCGAGCTTCACCGCGATGGCATCCGGATCGTGATGATGACCGGCGACAATCGCCGGACCGCCGAAGCCGTCGGCCGGCGCGTGGGGATCGATGAGGTGATGGCCGAAGTACTACCGGACCAGAAGCAGGCGAAGGTCGAAGCACTTCGGAAGGACGGCCGCAGGGTCGCCATGGCCGGCGATGGAATCAACGATGCGCCGGCGCTGGCCGCCGCGGACGTCGGGATCGCGATGGGCACCGGGACGGATGTCGCGATGGAGAGCGCGGCGATCACGCTCGTCAAAGGCGACCTTCGCGGGATCGTGCGAGCCCGGCGGTTGAGCCGCGCGACGATGCGCAACATCCGCCAGAACCTGTTCTTCGCCTTCGTCTTCAACGCCGCCGGCGTGCCGATCGCCGCCGGCGTGCTCTACCCGTGGTTCAAAATTCTCCTGTCGCCGATCATCGCCGGAGCGGCGATGTCGCTCAGCTCCGTGACGGTGATCGGCAATTCGCTGCGCCTGAGAGGAGTCCGCTTGAGCGCGGGTGAAGAAAGAGGCTAGGTGGGCGGCATGGCGACCTTGTGGAAGCTGCTGGCGCTGATCGCGGTCCTGTTCCTGCCGCTGGGCATGACGACGGCCCCGGCCGCGGCCGCCACGACCGATCACGGGGCGATGGCGAGCATGCCGATGAAGCATTGCCCCGAACAATCGCCCGGGCATGGCGGCAAGGCCGGCTTCACCGAATGCACCATGGCCTGCTCGGCCGCGCTTCCGGTGGCGGACCTCGGTTCGCATCGGACGGTCCGGATCGCCTGCACGCCGGTTGAGCCCTGTCTCGCCGGGCCGCTTCACGGACTTCATCCGGAGACGGCAACGCCCCCTCCCAGGCGCTCCTGAAAAATTCGAACCCCAACCACTCGAAATTCAGGAGCATCGAACCATGATGACGTTGATGATCGCGGCGGCCGCAGCCGTCGCCCAACCTGCCGCTCCGGCTTCGGCCGCTCCGCAGGCGCAGCACGAGCAGCACGAAGGCATGAAGAAGGATTGCTGCAAGGAATGTTGCAAGGACATGGCCGCGAAGCATGAAGGCCATGACTCCGAGCACGGCGACCACCCCGCGCAGTAACTGAAGGCACGAACGGGGAGGCGGCGCGTTCCGTCGCGGCGCCTCCCTTCACCGGAGACACAATAGTGAAGCCGAGATTGCTCCTCGCGGCGAGCGCGCTTGCGCTCGTCCCGCTCGCCGCGCCCGCGGCGGCGCAACACCAGCAAATGCCGGGCATGGAGATGCCCGCACAAAAGCCGGTGGCAAAGACGCCAGAGGTGGGGAAAAAGGCAAAGGCGCCGGGAGCCCACGAAGCAATGCCGATGGACCACGGCACGATGCCTGTGCCGCCCCAGTCTCAGGTGCACGCTCCTTCGACGATACCGATGCCGCATGGCCAAATGGAGGGGGCCTCAGGTCACGGGATGGCGATGACCGGTGCGCTCGGGCCCTATCCGATGGAGCGCGAGTCATCCGGGACCGCGTGGCAGCCCGACGCGACCGAGCACATGGGCCTGATGACCATGTCGGGCGACTGGACGCTGATGGCGCATGGTGTGCTCAACCTCGTTTACGACCATCAATCGAGCCCGCGCGGCGACGACAAGGCGTTCGCTTCAGGCATGCTGATGGGCATGGCCCGTCGCCCGCTCGGCAACGGCACCCTGCAGTTCAAGGCGATGATCAGCCCCGATCCGCTGATGGGCAAGAACGGCTATCCCCTGCTGCTCGCCAGCGGCGAGACCGCGAACGGGGTGGACCGGCTGGTCGACCGCCAGCATCCGCATGATTTCTTCATGGAGCTTTCGGCGTCGGTTTCGCAGAATATCGGGCCGAAGAGCAGCGCCTTCCTCTACGCCGGACTGCCCGGCGAACCGGCGTTCGGCCCGCCGGCGTTCATGCACCGCGAGGCGATCCTGGATTCGCCGGAAGCGCCGATCAGCCACCACTGGCTCGATTCCACCCACATCGCGTTCGGGGTGCTGACCGCGGGCGTTGTGGTGGACCGGGTGAAGCTCGAGGTCAGCCGATTCAACGGCCGCGAGCCCGACCAGCACCGCTGGAACATCGAGACGGCTCCGCTCGATTCGACGGCGGTGCGCGTGTCGTGGAACCCGACAGCCGAACTCGCGCTCCAGGGCAGCTGGGGCCATTTCACCGACGCCGAGCAGCTCGAGCCGGGCGTCGACCAGAAGCGTTGGTCGGCGAGCGCGCTCTACGCTCGAGAAATCGCTCCGGGCTGGAAATTCGCGGCGACACTCGCCTGGGGCCGCAAGGCCATCGAGGATCATAAGGACGATGCTTATGTCGCCGAGGCCTCGCTCAAGCATCGCGGCTGGACCGTATTCGGACGCGGCGAGATCACCGAAAATCGCGAGCTGGTCGAGGACCCGGAAGAGCACGGGCCGGCATTCCGCGTCGGGAAGGTCTCGCTCGGC
>DASURT010000120.1:0-2943 GCA_036375515.1 Sphingomicrobium sp. | reverse complement strand
GATCCGGGGGATCATGTCCTAAGCCCAACTCTCGAGAATCTCGACGAAACGCGTCAGCCACGCATTCGTCTGGTGCCCGTCGACGACGCGATGGTCGATGGTGAGGGTCACATAGGCCATCGGCAGGATCACGATCCCGTCCTCACCGTCGACCTCGCGCACCACGACCCTTTTCTCGAGCTTGCCGATGCCGAGGATCGCGGCCTGGCCCTGGTGGAGGATGATCGGCGCGGCGAGCAGCGAGACCGACACGCCGTGATTGGAGATGGTGAAGGTGCCTCCCGACACTTCCGACCGCTCGAGCTGACCGCCGCGCGCGCGGCGGGTGAGATCGTCCAGCTTCGCGCCGATCTGCTCGAGCGTCAGCGAGCCGGCGTCCTTCACCACCGGCACGACCAGCCCCTTCTCGCCGAGCGCGGTGCCGACGCCGATGTCGATCGTCGAGGAAATCGCGATCCGGTCTTTCTCCCAGCGGCCGTTGATCGCCGGAGCGGCCGCCATCGCCTCGGCCGCGGCCTTGACGATATAGGCGGTGTAGCTGAGCTTCACGCCGCGCGCGGCTTGTCCCGCCTTGTGCGCGGCGACCGCCGAGAAGTCCGCTTCGAACATTGCGGTGACGTGCGGCGCTTCGCTGACCGCGCGCACCATGTTCTCGGCAATTGTCAGCCGCATGCGGTCGTGCGGGATGTCCTGCGCCGCGACCTGTCGCGGCGGCGCGGTCGCGGGCTCGCCGACGCCGACCACGGTCGCGGCCGCGACGGCGCGATCGACGTCCTCGCGGGTGATCCGGCCGTCACGGCCCGTGCCCTCGATCCGCGACGGGTCGATGCCGTGTTGCAGGCACGCGCGGCGGACGGAGGGGGAAAGGCGGGTTTCGTCGTTCCCCGGCGAAGGGGCACCCCGCAAAGTAGTACTTTGCGGGGACCCCGATGGCCGGGGTCCAGGAGCGCCGGCCGGCGCTGAATTTTCCGAGGCGGTAGAAGGCTTTGCCTCCTGGGCCCCGGCCTCCGCCGGGGCACTGCCTTCCTCTTCCGCGCTGATCCGCCCCAACACCGCCCCCGGAACCGCCTCCGCGTCGGTATCGAGCACGATCTCCGCGAGCACCCCCGCCGCGGGTGCGGGCACTTCCTGGGTCACCTTGTCGGTCTCGAGCTCGACCAGGGGCTCGTTCTCGAAGACGAGGTCGCCGACCTGCCGCAGCCACGAGCGGACCACCGCCCTGGTGCCTTCCTGCTCCTCGGGAACGACGACGTCGATCAAGGCTCAGAACCCCACCAGCCGGTCGATCTCGGCGCGGATGCTTGTCGCCGACGGCAAGGCCCATTCCATCAATTTCGGGTGATGCGGGCTTGGGATGTCGGGCATGGTGACGCGGGCGACCGGCGCGTCGAGGTCGAGGAAGGTCTCGTCCGCGACGACCGCCGCGATCTCCGCTCCGAAGCCGCCCGTGCGCAGATCCTCGTGCACGATCAGGCATCGGCGCGTCTTGCGGACGCTGTCGAGCACCATGTCGCGGTCCCACGGCTGCAGCGTGCGAAGGTCGATCACGTCGGCGCTGACTCCTTCGGCGGCCGCCTCGCAGCGCGGCACCATCGCGCCCCAGGTGACGATGGTGATCCTGTCGCCTTCACGCGTCTTCTTCGCGACGCCGAAGGGAAGCACATAATCGTCGCCCGGCCACGGCCGCCGCGCCCAGCTGTCGTCGAGCATCGCGCGATGCTCGAAGAAGATCACCGGATCGTTGCCGCGCAGGCTCCCGCGCAGCAGCCCGACCGCATCCTCGGCGTTGGACGGCACCGCGACCTTCCAGCCCGGGTTGTGCACGAACTCCACTTCGTTGGTCATCGAATGCCACGGGTCGCCGCACTTGAAGAAGCCGCCCGGCACGCGCAACACCATCGGGGCGGCGAAGCGATTGTTCGTGCGCCAGCGCATCGTCCCGCAATCGTGGATCTGCTCGGTCGCGGGCTCGGCATATTTGCGGAACTGGATTTCCGGCACCGGCATCAGGCCGGCGAGCGCCATGCCGACCGCGCGGCCGACGATCCCTTCCTCGTTCAATGACGTGTCGAACACGCGTGTCCGGCCGAATTTCTCCTGCAGGCCGAGCGTCACCGCATGGACCCCGCCCTTGGGCCCGACATCCTCGCCGAAGACGAGCACGCGCGGGTTGGCCTCGAGCTCCTGGTCGAGCACCCGGCGGATGGCGGTGACCATGTTGATCCGCTGCCCGGCGCCGCCCGGTTCGCCGGTCGAAGGCGGGGCCACGTAGCCGCTGTTCCAGAGGCCGCCGACCTGCTGCAACTCGCCCTCGTCGAAGACGTGGCTCGTCACCTGTTCGGGCGAAGAGATTCCCCGCGCCTCGGCTTCGGCGAGAGCCGCCTGCACCTGCCAGGCCGTCTCGCGTTCGAGGTCCGACCAGGCTTCGTCGCCGATCTTGGCCCTGGCGCAATGCGCCTTGAGCCTGGGCAGCGGGTCGCGCGCCCATTCGGCCTCGATCTCTTCGGCCGGCTTGTAGGCCTGCGTGTCCTGCGCGCTGTGGCCCTCGAGCCGCGGCACGGTCAGCCGCAGCAACGCCGGCGAGCGCTCGGTCCGCACATGGGCCACCGCCTGGGCGATCAGCTTCGAGGTTTCGATCGGCTCGGTGCCATCGCCGTTGAAGATCGTCAGGCCCGAAAAGCTCGCGAGATTGGCCGCGATGTCCTTGCCAGGTGTTTGATATTCCGACGGAACCGAGATTCCGTAGCCGTTGTCCTCGATGTAAATCAACAGCGGCAAACATTGTGTAGTGGCAATTGTTAATGCTGACCAAAATCCACCGGTCGCGGCGCTCGCGTCGCCCCCGAGCACCAGCGAAATCGCGTCCGCCGGACCTTCTCCCAGCACCTTGTGCTTGTAGGCGATCGCCTGGGCCCAACCGGCCGCCGGCGTATATTGCGCGCC
>DASURT010000119.1:0-5583 GCA_036375515.1 Sphingomicrobium sp. | reverse complement strand
CGCGCCAGGAGAATGCGCGCCTGGCTCGCGATCTGCCCCAGCATCGCCGCGCTGACCTGTCCCTCGCTTCTGGCACGCGCGATCAGCTGGCGGAACTGGTCGATCCGCTGCCGTTGATCCGCGATCCACGCATCCATCGCGAATTCGAGGCCCCTCCCGCTCGCTCGCGCCAGGAATTCGATCCTCAGCTGCTCGAAATCGCGCGCGAGGCCCGCGGTCAGCAGCCGCTCCCACTGATCGCGCGGGACGAACCGGGCGACCTGCTGCTGGGCCCAGTCGAGCCCAAGCGCCTCGCCCAGCTTCGTATAGGCCCGGGTAACCGCAAGCTCGTCCAGCTTGCGACGGGCGGCGAGCGCCGCGATTCCGAACATGCCGTCCAGCTCGTAAAGCCGCACGAGGCCGCGAACGATTTCCTCGCTCGCGCCGAGCGCGATCAAACGATCGCGACGGGCTGCGGCCTCGTTGCGCACCTCGGCCCGGATGAGCTTGGCCGCCGCCGCCGAGATCCTGCGAGCTCCGGGCTCGAGCAATTTGCACAGGGTGCTGACCCGCGTTTCGCCGCCCGCCGCGCGGATGATATCGGACAAATGCGCGCTCACGCTCTGCGCCGCGATCGCGAACAGTTCCACGCGGACCGCCTCGGGAAGGGCGTCTTCCTCGATCTGGCGCCACAGATGGTCGAGGCCGAGCAGCCGTTCGGCAACGAGGAAAGCCGAGACCACCTGCTGGAGCGACGATCCCTCCTCCTCGGTGAGATCGAATGCGAGGCCCGGGCCGAGCCGATTGACGAGCCGGTTCGCGACCTTTGTCGCGAGAATTTCATTGCGCAGCCGGTGAGACTTGATCGCATCGGCATGCGTCTTGCGCATCGGCTTGGGGAATGCGTCGAACAACTGGGGACCGACCAGCGGATCGTCCGCCAGGCGCAGCTCTTCGGCCGCGTCCTGCAGGACCAGCTTGGAAACCGACAGGACGACCGCCAGCTCGGGCCGGGCGAGCCCGCGGTTCTCCTGGGCACGGCGCATCAGCTCCTCGCTCGATGCGAGGCCCTCGACCTTGCGGTCGAGCCGTCCCGATGCTTCCAGAAGCTCGATCGTCCGCACATGCCCCGGGACGGCCTGGGCGCCGCCTGACTCGGCGATCGACAGGGCCAACGTCTGCAGCCGGTTATCCTCGAGCACGAGATCGGCGACTTCATCGGTCATCCGCGCGAGCAGGGCATTGCGCTTGTCGAAGCTGAGGCGGCCCTCCCGCATCTCGC
The DNA here is from genome assembly GCA_036375515.1 of Sphingomicrobium sp. Lineage (GTDB taxonomy): Bacteria > Pseudomonadota > Alphaproteobacteria > Sphingomonadales > Sphingomonadaceae > Sphingomicrobium. Next base: position 4,322 of record DASURT010000119.1, on the reverse strand, counting down.
GGTTCAGCGGGATCTTGATGTTCACTTCATTGTCGGAGCAGTCGACACCCGCGCTGTTGTCGATGAAGTCCGTATTGATGCGTCCGCCGCGCTCGGCGAACTCGATCCGGGCGGCCTGGGTGACGCCGAGGTTGGCGCCTTCGCCGATCACCTTGGTCCGGACCTCGTCGGCGCTGGCGCGCAGCGAATCGTTTGATGGGTCGCCGACGTCCGCCTGGCTCTGCATCGAGGATTTGATGTAGGTGCCGATGCCGCCGAACCACAGCAGATCGACCTCGCTCTTCAAGATCGCGTTGATGAGAGCGGTCGGGTCAACGGACTTCGCATCGATCCCAAGCAGGCGGCGGGCTTCGATGCTGAGCTCGATGCTCTTTTCCGTTCGCGGATGGATCCCGCCCCCTTTCGACAACAAGGTGCGGTCGTAATCGTCCCAGCTCGACCGCGGCAGGTCGAACAGCCGTTTGCGCTCGGCCCAGCTCGCCTCGGGGTCCGGGTCGGGGTCGATGAAGATGTGCCGGTGGTCGAACGCCGCGACGAGCCGGATCGCCTTCGACAGCAGCATCCCGTTCCCGAACACGTCGCCCGACATGTCGCCGCAACCCGCGACCGTGACCGAGTCCGACTGCACGTCGATGCCCATTTCGAGGAAGTGCCGCTGGACGGAGATCCACGCCCCACGAGCGGTGATTCCCATCGCCTTGTGGTCGTAACCGTGCGAGCCGCCGCTGGCGAACGCGTCGCCCAGCCAGAAATTGCGCTCGAGCGCGATGGAATTGGCGACATCGGAAAAACTCGCCGTTCCCTTGTCCGCAGCGACGACGAAATAGGGGTCGTCGGCGTCGTGGATCACCACCCTTTCGGGGTGCACGACCTTGTCGTTGACGAGATTGTCGGTGACCGACAGCAACGAGCGGATGAAGATCCGGTAGCTCTCGGTCCCTTCGGCGAGCCACGCATCGCGGTTCGACATCGGCGGCAGCTGCTTGGGATAGAAGCCGCCCTTCGCGCCGGTCGGGACGATCACCGCATTCTTCACGAGCTGCGCTTTCATCAGGCCGAGAATCTCGGTCCGGAAGTCGTCGCGCCGGTCGGACCAGCGGAGGCCGCCGCGGGCGACCGGGCCGCCGCGCAGGTGAATGCCCTCGATACGCGGGCTGTAAACCCAGATTTCGCGCCACGGCACGGGCGCGGGCAGGCCCGGGACCAGCGAGGAGTTGATCTTGAACGCAATCGCTTCGGCCGCCGCGGGAGCGAAGGCGTTGGTGCGCACGATCGCTTCGACCAGCGCGCGCAACCGGCGGAGGATCCGGTCGTCGTCGATCGAGCGGATCCGCGCGAGCGCGGCCTCGAGCTCCTGCCGATGCCGTTCGACTCGCTTGTCGCGACCGCTCGCCGACGGATCGTGAGCAGCCACGAACAGGTCGATCAGCGACCGGGTCGCGCCAGGCGCACGGCGGAGCGCATCGACCACCGTGACGAGGCTGAACGCGCTTCCGGTCTGGCGCAGGTAACGGAACCAGGCGCGTAGCCAGACGACCGCTTGCTGGCCGAGATCGGCATACAGGACGAGCTGATTGAACTCGTCATTCTCGGCGACCCCGCAAAGGACGTTGGCGATCGCGAGTTCGATCTCGCCGGCGCGGCCGGCGATCGCATCGACATTGGCCTCGCTTCCGATCTCGACGCGAAAATCGTGGATGTAGCCACGCCCGCCAAAAAGCACCGTCGGAACTTCCTCCAGCACCCGGAACCCGAAATTCTCGAGCACCGGGACCGCGTCGGACAGCGGGATCAGCCCGCCCTGGCGGTACGTCTTCAGCCTCAGCAGTTGGGGGGCGTCGGCCTCCGAACGCCACATTCGCACGCCGCGGTCGGCGTCGCTCTCGAGCGCGCATACGCGAAGGATGTCGGCGGCACCCTCTTCGGGCGCGGTCCGCGCGCGATACCCCTCGGGAAACGTGTTGATGTAGGTGAGAGCGAGACGCGTGGCGCGCGAGACACCGGCAATGGCGATCAGCTCGGCTTCGACCGCCGGCGCCCAGCCGCGGACCATCTCGACCACGGCCGAGTCGAGCGCCTCGGCATCGGGCAGGACGCCTTCCGCCGAGATATATTGGGTGTAGCGGATCAGCGCGAGGTCGCCGTCGCCCAGCTCCACGGACCAGCTGGTGACGGGAGCGCCACCCTCGCTTTCGAGGAGCATGGCGATCGCGGTCCGCCGGGCGGTCGTCAGCTCCTCGCGCGGCAGCCACACGAAGGTGAAGAGATGGCCCTTGAGGATGCTTCGGACCTGCAGCAGCGCGGGTCTCGGCCGGTCCGCAAGCGACATGGCGATCATCACCAGCTCGCGCACGGCTTCGATGCCGAGGTTGACCAGGAGGTCGCGCGGAAGCGACGCCACGGCGTGGCGGAGGGCCTTTCCGGAATGGCCCTTGGGGTCGAAGCCGAAGTCCCGGTCGAGCTGCTCGAGGCGCCGGCGAAGGACCGGGACGTCCTCGGCCGGATGGGTCAGCGCCTGGCTGGTCCACAGTCCGGCGTGGACGCCGATCGCCGTGATGTTGCCGTTCTCGCGGATCGGGACGACGACGAGGTCGAGCGGGACCCGGCGATGAACGGTCGACTTGCGCTCGGCCTTGGCCAGGAGGGGAACGTCGCCGCCCTCTTCGAAATAACGCATTGCGCCGAGGCATCCGCCCTTGTCGGTCGGCGCTCCCGGAATGCTGAAGATGCCGAGGCCGCTGGACGGCACTTCGCCCGGCCGTTCGACGTGATAGCCGAGCAAGGTCATCGCGCCGTCCGCGAACCATTCGAGAAGCGCGCTACCCTCCGGATCGGCGATCGCCTTGGCGTCCGCGCGCATTCTGTCCTGGAGCGGATGCCAGTCGCGGACCGCGGCACGGACATCCGCGAGCGCCGCGCGCAGCTCGCCGGCAAGCTCCTGCCGGATGCGCGCATCGGCGCGGTCGAGCTCGATGTACATCATCGATTCGCGGCGGGTCTTGTCATCGCACAGCGGGACGAGTTCGGAGAGCACGCCCTTGTCGTCGCGCGTGACGCAGACCACCGGATGGAGCAGGCGGTGAATCGTGAGCTGCCTCGCGGCAATCGCATTGGCGACCGAATCCACCAGGAACGGCATGTCGTCGTTGACGATCCCGATGCGCATCCGCCGCCGCCCGGCCTCGCCTCCGGTCGATTCGATCTCGATCGTGACCTCGCCGCGCTTTCGGCTGGAGGCGACTTTGGCGAGGAATTCGGCGGCTTCGTGCTCGGACTCGTGCGAAAGGCCGTGCGTCTCGCCACGTAGAGCATTCCGGGTCAGGGCTTTGCGAATGGACTCGACCAGCGGCTGGGCCAGGCGCGTATGAACCGTCATGAACTGATTAAGCTCCGCGAGTAGGATGCCGGGCGGCCTATAGACCCGGCCTCGCGAGGCGGACAACCCTGCTGGCCGCATCGCGAAGCGCATGTTCGCGTTTCCCCCCGAAACGCCGCCCGTGCGACTTGCCCGTGCGCCAAGCCGCTGATAGTGCGCCGCCCGCACGCCGGTTCGCAAGACTGGCGCGCACGGTGGATTTTTCCGTGAAGCCAAGCCGCTTTAGCTCAGCTGGTAGAGCACATCATTCGTAATGATGGGGTCGTGGGTTCGAGTCCCTCAAGCGGCACCAGCCTCCACCTGGAACCATTTCAGAAGGCAACCCAGCAGCAGCCTGGGGCGGCAAAGCTTCAGTCAGACTGGGCAGCGTAGGCCTTCATCCGATCAGACCTGCGTGCCCATTTTGGGCGCTTGGGTCTGATCGTCTTCCATTTTTCCAACAAAGTTTTAGCCTGCGTAGCCATGCTGTGGTTCTTGGATTGCTACTGACCAACAAACGGATCGGCCGGATCTTGGCCGGCTGCAACCGTGGCGCAGTGTTTCAGCATTGCAACCGCAACTGCGCTTTCATGAAGGTCAAACGAGGCGACAATCCTGTCCCCGGTCGCAAATACAATACCTACGCTCTTCGCAAGAAGTTCGATTTGGTTCGGCGCGATCGCATCGCTGAAGAAGGTGGCGGTGCTCTCGCCGTGTTTCGAAACCGTGAAGTTTAGTCCTCCAATCGTCTTCGAATCAGCGCCAAGCTGCTCGAAGAAGGCAACATCCATCGGCCGTATATCGTCTTGTTTCACTGATCCGACGTGATCACGAGTCAGAGTGAGATACATCCGCTGTTGGCGAGCATCATAGAGCACGCCGAAAGCCCGCTGAGAGTTGGGCTGCGAAGTGATAGCCAGACACATGCCCGTGTTGGACACTGGTGAGATATTCCAGTGGTCGAGGA
>DASURT010000118.1:0-15986 GCA_036375515.1 Sphingomicrobium sp. | reverse complement strand
GCGGCATTGAACAATTGCGTTCGACCTGTCGCCAGCACCGCCGCCATGACGGCGTTCTCGGTCGCTCCGACCGAAACTACCGGGAAGCTGAAGTCGCCGCCCGGGAGTCGCCCCCTGGGCGCGCTTGCCTTTACGTAACCGCTGGCGAGCTCGATCTCGGCGCCCATGCATTCGAGAGCCTGGAGGTGCAGGTCGATCGGCCGGTCTCCGATCGCGCAGCCCCCGGGCAGCGATACGGTCGTCTCGCCCATGCGGGCGAGCATCGGCCCGAGCACGAGCACGGACGCGCGCATCTTGCGCACCATGTCGTAGGGCGCGACGGTCGAGACGATCTCGTCCGCCTGCAGCGTCATGCGCCGCCCGATCTGGCCCTTCTTCACCCCGGCGACGTGGGTCGAGACGCCGAGCTGGTTGAGCAGGTGAGCGAAGGTGTCGACGTCGGCGAGGCGCGGCAGGTTGGCGAGCGTCAGCTTCTCGTCGGTGAGAAGGGCGCACGGCATGAGCGTGAGCGCGGCATTCTTGGCGCCGCTGATCGGAATCTCGCCCTTGAGAGGCTTGCCGCCTTTGATCCAGATGCTGTCCACGGGTGGCCGTTTAGCGGGAGTCGGTGCAGTGTAAATCCTCCCCGGACCGGGGAGGGGGACCACGAGCGATAGCGACGTGGTGGAGGGGTCGACCCCTCCGTCAACCTTAGCAGGCTGCCGCCTCCCCGTTCCGGGGAGAATTTACGCCTTCTCGAGCGTGCACTGGAGCGGGTGCTGATTCTCCCGCGCGAAGTCGATCACCTGGGTGACCTTGGTCTCGGCAACCTCATAGGTGAAGACCCCGCACACGGCGACGCCCTGCTGATGGACCTGGAGCATCACGCGCGTCGCGTCCTCGATCCCCATGGTGAAGAAGCGCTGCAGGACCAGCACGACGAACTCCATCGGAGTATAGTCGTCGTTGAGCATCAGGACCTTGTAGTTGGACGGCTTCTTGGTCTTGGGCCGGGTGCGGGTTGCGACGCCGGTCTCGATCTCATCGAGCCCGTCATCGCCCTCACCGGGGTCAGCGGCCATCATTCTCCAGTCGGTAAGCATCACGGCCTTAAAATATGGCAAGGTCCAAAACGCCCGCAAGGCGCTTGTAAACGCCGAGGCCCAAAAAAATGGCGGCCGCCCCGTTAAGAGCGACCGCCATGGTCGTTGCCGGACTAGGAGGGGAGAGGGTCAGGCAACGAGTGTATTGAAGCGCTCGGCGTTCGCCGTGGCGCGATTCGAAATCGGCTGGAACGCCTCGCCGGCGAGCTTCACCAGCGACTCGGTCAGCTTGGAGCTATCGGCCACCGCGCGATCGAACGAAGCGCGGGCGAACTCGTTCTGCAGCTGCAGATACTCGGTCGGCGACTTGGCCGCGGCGAGCGAGCGGATCGCGTCCGCCGCCTGCTCGAAGCTGCTGCGATGCGTGGCGACGACGTCATGGCTGAGAGCGCGAGCGCCCTCGGACGCGACGCGGCCGGCTTCGACCAGTGCCTCGACGTTGGCGCGGGCGAGATCGGCGAACTCTTCGGTGACCTTCTGGCCCTTCTTGGCCAGCTCCTGACCGCGCTCGTTGGCTTCGGTGATCAGGGACTGGAACGGCGCGAACGCCGGGACGGATTCAAAGAAATTGTTGGTCACGGTCTCAATCCTCTTCTGGGCCGCGTCGGTCTTCCGGGCGGCGTTGCGGTTCTTGCGGGCAGGCCTGCTGCGCCGCGCGATAATCTTCTCGGCGGACGCCTCGCGCTTCGCTCGGCGCGCGGTCGGGGCGCGCTCGCGCTTCACGACCTTGGCGCTCTCCTTCACGAGTGCCTCGGCGGCTTCCGCGACGACTTCGGCAGCCTTCGCCGGAGCTTCGACCGCGGCTTCCGCCTGAACCTGGGTTTCGTCAGCCATCGTTTTCCTCTTTTGCTGCACTGCACAATAAGCGTTGCGCCGCACAATTTCAAGCCCAATTTTGTGCACTGCGGTATCCGGCCGCTTGACGGCCACGGCTCACCCGAAGCAAGAGCGGTCATGGACCTTCCCGCCGACCCGACGCAGCGCCGCCGCCGCCGCGGCCTCCTGATCGTCCTCTCGTCGCCGTCGGGGGCCGGCAAATCGACGATCTCGCGAATGCTGCTGAACTCGGACGGCGGCGTGACCATGTCGGTATCCGCGACGACCCGGCCCAAGCGGCCCGGCGAGATCGACGACGTCGACTATCATTTCGTCGACGATTCCGGATTCGACCGGATGACCGCGGCTGGCGATTTCGTCGAATGGGCGCCGGTCTTCGGCTACCGCTACGGAACCCCCAAGTCGCCCGTCAAGGACGCGCTTCGGGAGGGCCGCGACATCCTGTTCGACATCGACTGGCAGGGCACGCAGCAGCTCGAAGCGGCGATGGGCGAGGACCTTGTCAGCATCTTCATCCTGCCGCCCTCGATGGCCGAGCTCGAGCGCCGCCTGCGCGAGCGCGGCACCGATCCCGAAGACGTGATCGCCCTTCGAATGGAGCGCGCCGCGGGCGAGATCAGCCACTGGCCGGAATATGAGTATGTCCTCGTCAACCGCGACATGGACGAATGCCTCGCCGAGGTCCGCTCGATCGTCGCCGCCGAGCGCTTGAAGCGCGCTCGCCAGCTCGGCCTCGTGTCCTTCGTTCGCGAGCTCATCGGGCCGGCGCACTAGCAGTCCGCACGCCGGCATTCCGGGGGCACGGCGGAACGGCTGCTCATCGAACGGAGATTCGATGGCTAGCCCAGCAACTCCAGGAATCTCGCAGCCGCGAGAAAATCGTGCGCGCGGTGTTCGAGCGCGACCGCGGCCTCCGAGTCCGAACCCCATTGCTCGAGCTGCCAGCGCTCGTCGATGCTCACCGCGTCCCACGCCTGCTCGGGCGAGATCGCCTTTTCGAGCACCGCCAGCGCGGCAATCAGCGATCCCCCGATCGTGACCAGCGGCGACAAGCCCGCCAGCCGGAACGGATCGAGTGCCGCAACGGCATGGGACAGGCGCTCGAGCGTCGCCTGCGGCTGGGGCACGTGCATCAGGTTCGAAGTCGTGGAGAAGTCCACGTCGTATCGCCGCCGCGCCCAGCCGAGCAACGGCTCCCATGCCTTGCCCTGACGCTCGACCAGCTCGGGCGGCCATTCGGCGCGGTAGCATGCCAGGTCGGCCTCGGCGTAGCGCGCGAGCCCGCCGGCGAAGGTCCGGGCGTCGGGCGCAACGCGGTCGATCGCGGCATTCGCAAGGCCCGTCAGCGGCATCGCGCTGGGGTCGATCCGGTCCTCGACGCTTCGCCACTCCGCTGCGACGGCATCGGCGAGCGCCTGGCCGGGGACGACCAGCGGTGCCCGCGCCGGCGTTCGGACGGGACGGCCGTCGAGTTCGATCGTCAGGCCGCCGTCACCGGGCATGATTTCCACCGTCTTCCAGAACCGCTTCACATGCGTTCCCGGTCCCGCTCGTCCCACAGTTTCTTGAGCATCCGCGGCGCGAACAATGCGTCGATCACGCCCATGATCACGATGATCGCTCCGAGCTGCGGCCAACCGCCTTCCCGGACGAGGTCCGAATAAGCGATCGCGATCCCCAGGAAGAAGATCGCCAGTCCGCCGAACCGCACCGCCGAATAAGCAAGCAGCCGGTTTCTCCATTTGCGGTCATCGTCCATCGACCTGGCTCCCGATCAGCGAAAGAACCTGTGACGGCCGTTCCGCGACGCCGATCGCGCCGGCCTCGATCAGCTCGTCAGCCTCATGGTAGCCCCAGCCGGCCCCGATCGGCGCCGCTCCGGCCGCGGCTCCCATCGCCATGTCGTAGCTGGTGTCGCCGACGACGATCGTCGTTTCCGGGGCGGCACCCGCCTCGGCGATCGCCTGCAGCACCATTGAGGGGTGCGGCTTCGAAGGGTGCCGATCCGCGGTCTGCAGCGACACGAAGCGCGGGTGGATGCCGTGCAGATCGAGGCAGTGCCTCAAGCCCCGATCCGACTTGCCCGTCGCGACCGCGAGCAGCCAGCCGGACTCCTCCAGCGCGTCGAGCAGCTCGATGACGCCGTCGAACAGCGGCTCCTCGACCCGCCCGGCAAACCGCATCGAAACGAAGTGACGCTTGTAATCTTCCGCGAGGCGGACGTGCTCCTCCGGCCCGGCGCCCGGAACGAGCCTCGCCATCGCCTCGATCAGGCTGAGGCCGATCACCCGCCGGCAGATCTCGGGCGGCGGGACGTCGATGCCGCTCTCGCTTAGGGTCTGCGCGAGCGCCCGGTAGATGGTCGCGCCGCTGTCGACGAGAGTCCCGTCGCAATCGAAGACCGCGAGCTTGTTCACCGCCGTCTCGTCTTAGCCGGACTGCCGCGCGACCGGCGTTCTCCGCGGCGGCTCTCGCGGCGGGGCTTGGTTCCTGGCGTCGCTCGGCGCGGTCCCGGTTGATGCCTGGGCGCTTCCCGCTCGCCCGCCGCGAGGTCGAAGCCGAGGGTCGCGAGGCTCTCGGCGAAGTGCGGGGGCAGCTCGGCCGTGACGTCGATCTTCCCGCCGTCGGGCGCGTCGATCCGGATCCGGCGCGAGTGCAAATGCATCTTGCGGCTGATCCCGCCGGTCAGGAACGCTTCGGCTCCTCCGTACTTCGCGTCGCCGACGATCGGATGGCCGAGCGCCGCCATATGCGCCCGAAGCTGGTGCGTTCGCCCGGTCAAGGGTTGCAGCTCGAGCCAGGCGGCGCGGTTTCCCGCGCGATCGACCAGCCGCCAGCGCGTCCTGGCGGGCAGGCCATGCTCCCGATCGACGTGCATCTTCTCGCCGCCCGTCCCCGGCTGCTTGGCGAGGGGAAGGTCGACCATGCCGTCGCTCGAATCCGGCACTCCGGCCACCAGCGCCCAATAGACTTTCCGCGCGGTGCGCCCGGAAAAGGCCTTGGCGAAATGGCCGGCCGAGCGCGCGGTCTTCGCGACGAGCAGCGCACCGGACGTGTCCTTGTCGAGCCGGTGGACGAGCTTGGGCCGGCCCGCCTCGCCCGCGAGACCGTCGAGCAGGCGGTCGAGATGCTGCGTCGTCTTGGTCCCGCCCTGGGTCGCGAGGCCGGGCGGCTTGTTGAGAACGAACGCACCTGGGTCCTCGTGGATGACCATGTCCCGAACGAAGGCGACTTCGTCCTCGGTCAGCGGCTCGCGACTCGGTTGCCGGCGCGTCGGACGCGCGGGCGCGACCTCGAGTGGCGGCACGCGGATTTCCTGTCCCGCTTCGATCCGGTCGCCGGGAACGGCGCGGCGGCCCGCGAGCCGCAACTGTCCGGTCCGCGCCCAGCGCGACACCAGGTTGAAGCTGACCTCCGGCAGGTTCCGCTTGAACCAGCGGTCGAGCCGGATTCCGTCGTCATCCTCGGTGACGGTGAAAGTGCGGGGTTCGCTCACGCCGCGCCGATTAGCGAAAGCTAGGCCTCGCGTCCCGCCCAATAATCAAACGCCTGCCGCTGCAGCTTCCGGATCAGCCGCGCCGCGCCCGGACCTTCCCACAGACCCTTGTACCCATGTTTCTTCGCGCCGCCGACCCACCAGCCCTGCCCCGGCAGGCCGTCGGACTGGCGGACCACCAGCACTGCGAGCTCGGGCTCCCCGACCGCCGCGGCCTGGTCATCGACGAAGCTCAGCACCCTGCACAAGGCGCGCATCTTGGGCCGCGTGAAATGATGGCCGAGCAGACCCAGCACTTCGGAATAGCTGATAGGCTCGCCGGCTCTGGCGGACGCGACCAGGATCGCCCGGACCTCGGCAGGATTGGCCAAAAGCCCGGCGCGATCGGTCACGAGCCCGGCGCGATCAATCACTTGGGCTGGTTGGTGACCGGAGTCAGCTCGAAGACGTCGAGCTTGGACGAGCTCTGCGGCCAGGGAATCACCAGCCGCCAGCGGAACGGCCCGATCCGCTCGAAGACGCCGGCCATGTTGCGCTTCGGATTATCGCCATAGGCCAGCGGCTGGTCTTCGTCGCCGAGCGCGAGGCTGCCGAGGAAGACCAGGCGTTCGGGATTGTCATCCTCCCACAGGCGGCCCGCCGGGCGCTGGCTTCCGGTCTGCTTCACGATGGTCAGGAGGTCGTTCTCGACCTCGACGTAGCAGAAGAAAGGCTTGAAGCTCTCGTACGGCCGGGTTTTCGGCCGCGCCGAGCCGAGCTTGATCAGCCGGCAATTGTAGCTTCCCGGAGTCGGGGCGGGCCGGGGCATCGCGGCGTCGGGCTTCAGAAGGTCGCCCTCCCTGCGCACGTCGCCCGGGTTCGTCTTCCTGGCCTCGGCGAGCGCGGACTCCCATGCCGATTGGAGGCGGCTCAACCGGTCCTCGTCATCCGCGGTCGCGACCTGTTTCCAGACCTCGGACTTGAGCGGCGGCCCGACCTCGACGCGCGGATTCAGCCCAGGCGGGACCCTGGGTTTCGTCGCGCAGCCCGAGGCTAGAAGGACGAGCGCCAGCAACCCTGCATTTCGGACCGTTTGGCTCCCGAATCGCGCCACTGCCCCCACCTGTTGCTTTCGGCCACAGGGTGACAGCCACCCGCCCGAGTTTCAACTAAAGCCGTGTTCAGCATGATCTTTCACTGAACGCTCAGCGCGGCTAGGCGCGCGCGAAGTGAACAGGGGCTCAACATCGCCGCGGGGCCGCGTCGGCCATTCCGAATCGCGCGGCGGCCTTGCGTACGGGCTCGCCGCCTATGCGCTGTGGGGAATCCTTCCGATCTACTTCAAGCTGCTGCACCGGGTATCGGCGGTCGACATCGTCGCGCACCGGGTGTTGTGGTCGCTGCCCTTCCTCGCGATTCTGATCGCGGTCGCGAAGGGGTGGACGAAGGTCCGCTCCGCCTTGAGGCGCGGGAAGACCCTGGGCGTCCTCGCCGTCACCGCGGTGCTGATCGGTGGCAACTGGCTGCTCTATGTCCATGCGGTGATCGGCGGCCACATCCTCGCCGCCAGCTTCGGTTACTATCTCAATCCGCTCGCCAACGTCCTGCTCGGCCGCTTCGTGCTCCACGAACGCCTGTCCCGGCTCCAATGGACCGCGGTGGGGATCGCCGCGGTCGGCATCTCGGTGCTTGCGGCGGAAGCGCTCGGCCAACTGTGGATCAGCCTGACGTTGTGCGGCACCTTCGCGCTCTACGGGTTGCTCCGCAAGGTGGTGTCCGCCGACGCGGTCACCGGGCTCGCCATCGAGACCGCGATGCTCTTCCCGGTCGCGGTTCTGTGGCTCGGCTGGCGCGGCTGGAGCGGAACGCAGGTCATGGGCATCACGGCGAGCGAGACCGGACTTCTGCTCGCCGCCGGGATCGTCTCGACGACGCCGTTGCTGTTGTTCACGGCGGCGGCCCGCCAGCTCGCTTATTCGACGCTCGGGATGCTGCAGTTCATCGCCCCGACGCTGCAGTTCCTGATCGCGGTCCTGATCTACGGCGAGCCGTTCACCAGCACCCACGCGATCGCGTTCGCCGCGATCTGGGCCGCGATCGCTCTCTACGTCACCGCGCTCGCCCATGCCCGGCGGCTGCCGCTGCCGCAGCCGCCTGAATGATGCTACGGAGATTGCCATGCTCAACCTTGTGTCGCTCATCATCGGCCTGGTCGCGCTGGTGTTCGCGGTCATCGCCTTCATTCCCCTGCTCGGCTGGGCGAACTGGCTGATCGTCCCGCTGGCGATCATCGGCGCCGTCATCGGCATGCTCTCCAGGGGGACCGCCGGCCGGAACCTCAACCTGTTCGTCATTGTGGTCGGGATCGTCCGGCTGATGCTCGGCGGAGGGATCCTGTGAGCCGCGACCCGCGGATCGATGCCTACATCGAACGGGCGCAGCCCTTTGCCCGGCCGATCCTCGAGAAGGTTCGCGAGCGAGTGCATGCCGTCGTCCCCGACGCCGAGGAGGCCATGAAGTGGAGCGCCCCCGGCTTTACCCTCAATGGCAGGATCCTGCTGATCATGGCCGCCTTCAAGGGCCACGCGGCGCTCAACTTTTGGCGCGGGCAGGAGATCGGCGACGGTTCGCCCAGGGCCGGCGCAATGGGTCAGTTCGGTCGCCTCACATCACGTGATGATCTGCCGCCGGATTCCGAACTGGATTCGCTGATCGGCGAAGCGGCGGAGCTGTCGAAAAGCGCTCCGGCGCCGCGCAAGGCCAAGCATGCGCCCGGACCGGCGCCGCAAATGCACCCGGAATTCGCCGCCGCGCTCGCAAAGTCGCCCGCCGCCAAGGCAACGCTCGAAGGCTTCCCGCCGTCAGCGCGACGCGACTATCTCGAATGGGTCGCCGAGGCCAAGCAGGACTCGACGAGAGCCAGGCGCATCGCCACCGCCGTCGATTGGCTGGGCGAAGGCAAGCGCCGTCACTGGAAGTACCAAGATTGCTGATGCCGGGGGCATCAGTGATTTTCGTGCTCAAGAATTGCTGAGTTGGGAACGCCGGCAAGGGACCATTTTTCGGCGATAATGAACTTTTCGCCCGTTAACCCTTCGCTGGTTGAACCGAAAGCTAACCCCCGTTAGCTTTTCTCCCGCCGAATCGTCCGCATAGGGGAGCGGACTCCAGTGGGATATGTGCGCAGCATCCGCGTCGAGGATGCGAACGGCGATCAACTGATCGTCTATGAGTTTCAGGACCGGCGCCTCTTCTTTTGGAGAGTGCGCCGTTTCGAGCTCGATACGGGCGAGCGCGTCGAGGTTCTCGACGCGCAGACTCTCGTCGTCGCGGCGACGGGCGAGAAATTGTCGCGACTGTCCTAGCGCGTCATCCTCAGCGCCGGTCCGAACCGCGTTCGCGCCTCGCCTTCGACCGAGAAGCCGCAGTTTTCGTAGAAGGGTCGCGCGCCCGGGGCCGCGATCACCTTGAGGGTCAGGCCGCGGCGGCGCGCCTCGTGCGTTGCCGCATCGACCAGCACCCGGCCGATCCCCCGGCCCCACAGGTCCGGCTCGACGAACAGTCCGTCGAGCTCGCCTCCGACGACGGCGGCGAAGCCCGCCAGCTCGCCGCCCAGCTCCGCCACGATCACCTGCCCGTTCGCGATTTGCGCAGGAGGAAGGTGGACGGCGTCGGGATTGACCAGCAACTGCTCGCGATATTCGCTGAGCTCGAGTGAGGCGCGCCGCTGAAGGTCCTCGAGCTCCTCGCGCTCCTCCGGCCGGGCGATCCTCAACTCCAGAGTGTCAGCGCGCTTTGACATAGCTGCCCGGCGCGTCCTCGATGGCCTTGAGCTTGCCCTTGCCGGGGACGCGCGCACCCTCCGCCTTCACCGTCGCCGGGTCGAGCGTCTTCAGCCACTCGAGCCAGTCGGGCCACCACGAGCCCTTGTGCTCCTCGGCGCCCTCAACGAAGTCCTCGAGCGTGTCGCGGGCCTTGGCGTTGACCCAATATTGGTATTTCTGGGCCGCGGGCGGATTGACCACCCCCGCGATATGGCCGGAGCCCGCCAGCACGAACCGCTTCGGCCCTCTGAAATGGTTCATGATCTTCCACACGCTCTGCGGGGGCGAGATATGGTCCTCGCGGCCGGCCTGGACGTAGGCCGGCGTCTCCACCCGGTCGATGTCGATCGGAGTGTCCGCGACCTTGATGCCGCCTTTCTGGGCAAGCTTGTTCCCTTTGTAGAGCGTCTCGAGATAGTCGCGGTGCCATCGCGCCGGCAGGTTCGTCGTGTCGCTGTTCCAGTAAAGCAGGTCGAACGGCGCCGGTTCCTCGCCGAGCAGGTAGTTGTTGACCACATAGCTCCAGATGAGGTCGCGGCCGCGCAGCAGGTTGAAGGTCGCCGCCATGTAGCGGCCGTCGAGATAGCCCTTCTCCCTGGTCAGCTCCTCGAGCAGACCCATCGTCTCGGGACCCGTGAACAGCTTGAGGTCGCCCGCCTCGGTGAAATCCACCTGCGCGGTGAGGAGGGTCGCGCTCCTGACCTTCGCCTGCTGCTTCTTCGCGTGCAGATAGCCGAGCGTCGCGGCGAAGGCCGTGCCAGCGACGCAATAGCCGATCGCGTGGACGCCCTCGACCCCGAGGAGCTCGCGGACAGTGTCGATCGCGTCGACCTGGCCGGTGAGGACATAGTCGTCGAGACTCGCGTCGGCGATGCTCTCGTCCGCCGACTTCCAGCTCACCATGAACAGTGAAATGCCGTTGTCGACGCACCATTTGACGAAGCTTTTCTCCGGCGAGAGGTCGAGGATGTAGAAGCGGTTGATCCACGGCGGGAAGATGACGACCGGGGTCTTCAGCACTTCCGGCGTCGCCGGCGTGTACTGGATGAGCTGGTAAAGCGGCGTCTGCTTGATCACCTTGCCTGGCGTCGTCGCGAGATTCTTGCCGACCTCGAACACGCCCGGCCTGGTCTGCGTGAGCTGCCCCTGGGCGATGTCGCGAAGCATGTTGCCGAGGCCCTTGAGCAGGTTCTCGCCGCGGGTTTCGAGGGTGCGCTTCAGCACTTGCGGATTGGTGAGCGCGAAGTTGGACGGGCTCATCGCATCGACGAAGCTTCGAGTCGCGAAGCGCAATTTCTCGCGCGTCTCCGGGTCGATGTTCTCGATCTCGTCGAGCGTCCCCAAAAGCTGGTCGGAAATCTGCAGGTAGCTTCTGCGGATCGCGTCGAAGATCGGGTTGTCGCGCCATTCCGCCGCCGCGAAGCGCCGGTCCCTCCCTTCCTCTACCGCGCGCGGGGCGGTTACTCCGCCGAGCACCTTGCCCCAGGTCTCGAGGCCCTTGGCCCAGGCCTGCGCGCCCGCGCTCATCAGCTCCATCGGGTCGCCCGAGCCACCTTGTCCGGCGAAATCGAACGCCGGCGACCAGCCTTGGCCAAAAGCAGGAAACGGCCGGTCCTTCTTCAGATTCTCGGCCCAGAATTCCATCATCATCTGCTGGGCGCGGCCCATCACCAGCGTCCAGTGCTGCCAGTCTTCGAGCGTCGGCATCGTGCCGGTTTTGGTCTCGTCGGTCATGCCGCTAATGTAGGCGCCATGCCGGTGCCGCCGCAAATCCCGAACGCATTCGTCCTGCTCGACTATTTCGGGATCGCGGTGTTCGCGATCTCCGGCGCCCTGCTCGCCGCGGAAAAGCGCCAGACGCTCGTCACGTTCATCTTCTTCGCGGTCGCGACCGGCGTCGGCGGCGGGACGCTGCGCGACCTCCTGATCGGAGCCCCGGTCTTCTGGGTCCGTACCAACGCGACGCTCCTGATCTGTATCGGCGCGGCGTTCGCCGTGTGGTTGACCAGCGGCCACCGCTTTGCCGGACGGGCCCTGCTGTGGTTCGATGCCGCCGGGCTGGCCGCCTACGCCACCTACGGGGCCGCCAAGGCGCTGGGCCACGGAGTCGCGCCCGTTCCCGCCTTCGCGATGGGGGTGATGACCGCCTGCGCCGGCGGGATCATCCGCGATCTTCTCGCCGGCGAGCCGTCGATCCTGATGCGGCCGGAGCTCTACGTGACCGCGGCGGCGCTTGCCGCGGGCCTGTTCGTGGGCCTGACGGACCTCGGCGTGGCGATGCCCGTCGCGGCCGCGATCGCGGCGAGCGCCGGCTTCACGCTTCGCGGCCTCGCCATCGCGCGCGGCTGGTCGCTGCCGGCCTATCGGGGCTAGAGACGCAAAAGCGGCGGAAGGACGAGCCTTCCGCCGCAATCGCTCATAGCCGCCGGCCGGTTCCTAGAACCCCCGTTCCGGCGCAGGAGGCGGCGGGGGAGGCGGGGGAGGCGGCATCGGGCACGTGTCGGTCGCCAGGATCACCGAGCCGTCCGGGCACGTCTGCGTCGCCGGTGGCGGTGGCGGCGGCGGAGGAGGCGGAGGCGGTGGAGGCGGTGGTGCCGCTGCCGGCGCGAAATTGTAGATCAGGCTCGCGAGCAGGCTGTGCGACCGGAATTTGCTGCGCACGTCATCGATCCGTCCCTCGCCTTCCAAGTCGTCGCGAAGCGACCCCGCATTGAAATAGCGGTACTTCAGGCCGACATCGAAGTGCGTGAACACCGGCGCGCGTACGCCGGCAATCAGCTGCCAGGCGAACTTGCTGTCCCTGATCGAGAAGTCGTCGCTGTCGCCGACGATGCTGAACCTCTGATGGACCCAGGCGATGCCCGCGCCGCCGCCGGCGTAAAAATTGAGCCCCTCGTTCCTGCCGAAGTCGACCATGGCATTGGCCATCAGCGAATAGGCGCGACTGTGGCCGTCGGCGTTGACCGATGAATCTCCGTCGTCATATTCGTCGTGCGTCGCCCATTTGTAGGCGCCTTCGAGCTCCGCGCGGAACAGGCCAAAGTCATAGCCGGCGATCAGGTCGCCATCGACGCCCCAGTTGTGATCCACGTTGAAGAAATCGGTGCCTTGCCCGAAGTCTTGCTCAACGTGGGAATCGTTGGCGTGCATGGCGCCGAACTCAATGCCGAAGTAAGCGGAGTTGTCGCGCGCGGCAGCTGGCGTCGCGGCGATCGCGGCCAGTGCCGCTCCAGCGAGCAGATATTTCATCATGGTGCCCCCTTTTTAACGCCTTTGCGGCGGCGCGGCATATTAACTGCAACATAATGGCAAGTCGAGCAGCCGACACGTTGCGCCTCCGCAACGGCCGTCGACCGCCTTAAATTGCCCGCTTGCCGCATCGCAGCATTCTCGCGCATGGCGGCCGCGATGAGCGAAGAATTCTACCGGATTCGACGGCTGCCGCCCTACGTCTTCGCCGAGGTGAATGCGATGAAGGCCGCGGCCCGCGCACGCGGCGAGGACATCGTCGATCTCGGCATGGGCAATCCCGACGGCGCTCCGCCCAGGCACGTGATCGACAAGCTCGCCGAGGTCGCCGGCAAGCCGGGCGCACATCGTTATTCGGCGAGCCGCGGGGTCCCCGGCCTCAGGAAGGCGCAGGCGGCTTATTACGAGCGCCGCTTCGGAGTGACCCTCGATCACGACAGGGAAGTCATCGTCACCTTGGGCTCGAAGGAGGGTCTCGCCAACCTCGCGCAGGCGATCACCGCCCCGGGCGACGTGGTCCTCGCCCCCAATCCGTCCTATCCGATCCACACCTTCGGCTTCATCATCGCCGGGGCCGCGATCCGGTCGATCCCCGCCGCGCCGGGCGAGGAATTCTTCGAGCGCCTGACCAATGCGATGCGCTACACCGTGCCGCGACCCAAGGTGCTGGTGGTCGGCTATCCGTCCAATCCCACCGCTTATGTTGCGGACCTATCCTTCTACGAGCGTCTGGTCGCCTTCGCGCGCGAGCATGAGCTGATCGTCATCTCCGACCTCGCTTATGCGGAGATCTATTTCGGCGACACGCCAACGCCGTCGATCCTCCAGGTCGCAGGCGCCAAGGAGGTCGCGGTCGAGTTCACCTCGATGTCCAAGACCTATTCGATGGCCGGCTGGCGAATCGGCTTCGCGGTCGGCAACGCGCGGCTGATCGAGGCCTTGGCGCGCGTCAAATCCTACCTCGATTACGGCGCCTTCACGCCGGTCCAGGCGGCCGCCTGCGCGGCGCTCAACGGCCCGCAGGACATCGTCGAATACAACCGCAACCTCTATCGGAAGCGCCGCGACACGTTGGTTCAAAGCTTCGGCCGCGCCGGCTGGGACATCCCGGTTCCGCGGGCGTCGATGTTCGCCTGGGCCCCCATCCCCGAGCGCTTCCGTGAACTCGGCTCGATGGAGTTTGCCAAGCGCCTCCTGACCGAAGCCCATGTGGCGGTCGCTCCGGGCGTCGGCTTCGGCGAGGAAGGCGAAGGCTATGTCCGCATCGCTTTGGTCGAGAACGAGCAGCGCCTGCGCCAGGCCGCTCGCGGCGTGAAGAAGATGCTCAACCTCTAGCGGTCGACAGCAGCCCCATTGTGGCAAGGAGCACGAGCAACTGGCGCAGCTGGGCCGCATCGCCATTGCTCAAGCCATCCTGCAATTCGCCGAGCCTCATCGGCCGGGTGCTGGTCAGCCGCGCGATCGCCGCCGCGACGGCGGCGCCGCAAGGCCAGCTCTGGCCGAGCGCTTCCACGCTCGCTCCACCATCGCCAGCGGATCCGACCACAAAGCGGTGGAGGGAGGCCGACCGAAGCATGGTCGCATCGTTCCATTCCGACGGCGGAACGCGGCCGAAATCGGAAAAGGAAAATCGCGGCCTGGCGCCGCGATCGGCGTCCTTCCGGGCCAGGTAGCGCTCCGGCGCTTGGCCGGCGAGCGCGCGACCGACGATCGCCCCCATTCGCGCTTTCCATTCGTCGAGCGATTTCTCGTCGACCGCGAACGGCATCGTCGCGCGAACCTCGGGATCGGCTTTCAATTCACTGGCGAGCCACTCGAGGAACCCTGCGCCGGTCGGCCGGGTGATCGAGATCGTGAGGTGAAGCGAGAGGTCTCCCGCGGGCACCGGCGCATGAATCCATCCGCGCGGAACGTAGAGCAGATCGCCGTCCTCCAGCAGTTCCTCGAAATCGGGAGCATCCTCTTTCCCGGGTGGGACGAAAGGATCTCCCCGAAGCGGATTCGCGTGGGTCGGTCTGTAGATCGACCATTTCTTGCGTCCGGCGAGCTGCAGGACGAGCACGTCATGATGGTCCCAGTGCGGGTCGAAGCCATGCTCGGATCGCCAGCTGGCATAAAGGTTCACGGCCGTGCGCGCGCCGAGCCGATCGCCAACGTCGTCGGCGATCGCTGCGACTGCGGGCACCAGGTCATCGATGTGATTGACGATGAGCGTTGCGCCTGAATCGAGGAGGAGCGAAAAGGCGCCGCCGTCGATCCTGCCCATCCCGCGCCGCGTGCGGACGTAGCGCTCACGCGGGATGTCCTTTCCCTGCCTCACGACGCGAAGGCGGTCGTCATCCAGCGAATGAGTTTCGAGCAGGCGGGCGAGGCCGTCCTCGTTCAAAAGGTCGCCGAAACGGCCGCTGCCGCCGCTCAGGTGGAGCGGGCCGCGGCCGAACTGCCCCCCAAGGAATTCGTCCAGCGAGACCGGCGCAAGAAGGGCCTCGAGACCCGCGGCATTCGCTTGACCGGATCGGCGTTGCATATGCGCTGCTTACTAGAACTGCCTCGCGATGCCGAGGTAGAGTTCGACATCGGGCGTCTGGCGATTGAGGCCGATGTTGAAGCCGGCGTCGAGCTGTAGCTTGGCGTTCACCACGTAAGCGACCGACCCATCCACCGACGCCTGCTTCGTCGTGCCGGCCGGATCCCAGTCCCACCGGCCCCAGATCTCCGCCGACAGGTTGAGCTTGTCGCTCGCCTGCCAGCCGAGGCTTGCCACCTGGACCATCGCCAGGTGGTGGCCGTTCCCGTCGGCATCGACGACCCAGTCCAGCTCGGGCGTCAGGCCGATGCCAAGCGGCGATTTGGGGATCGCATAGCCGATCGGGATCAACAGCCCGGCTTCCCATTTTCGGTTGCCGAGCGGCCGCTTCGCCGTCGGCACTTTCACGAACGGAAGCGCCGCCACGTCCACGGGCGCGCCGCTCCCTGTCAGCCGATGCTTGTAGGCGACCGTCACGTCGCCGAAGCCGGAAGCGCGGTCGCGGATTCCGCCGGCGCGGCTCGTCGTCCGCTGCCACGGCGTCACGTCGACCTCGATGTCCGAACGGTCGGTCAGGCCATATTTGAACGTCGTTTCGCCGATCGCGAGCGAGGTGTCGCGTTCGCCCCCGCCCTTTTGCAGGCTCCAGTCCGCAAGGCCCGTCTCGAGCTGAAACCGGCCGGCGGGCACGGTGCAGGCCGGCGTCGATTTGCCCGGGCGGGCGGCGCAGATCGGCTCGTCCTGCGCAACCGCCATGCCGCTCGCGCAAACCAGCATCGCCGCAATGACATATCGGTGCCCGCCCATGCGGGTTCATTGCGCGAGCGCAACGCTTCCGTCGAGAGCCGGGTGGCGGAGTTCTCGTGAGAATCATCGCCGCCCGCATCCTTTCACACGGTTTTTTTATGCGTCAGAAGCCGCGCCCGACCGACAGCATCAGCCGGAAGCGATTGTCCGGGTGCGACGCGCGGATGTCCTGCCAAACCGGCAGC
>DASURT010000117.1:0-2496 GCA_036375515.1 Sphingomicrobium sp. | reverse complement strand
GTTCGGTTCCCGCGCCGCGGGGGCAAGCTCGGCCTCGGCTCCTCGACCATTAGTCGAGCCGTCCTTCGTGCAGCCGAACCACCCGGTCCATCTTCGCCGCCAGCCGCTCATTATGCGTTGCGACCAGCGCCGCGCTCCCCTCGCCGCGCACGAGCCTCAGGAACTCGGCCAGGACGGCGTCGGCGGTATGCTCGTCGAGGTTGCCGGTCGGCTCGTCGGCGAGAATCAGCGGCGGCCGGTTGGCGAGCGCGCGGGCGACGGCCACGCGCTGCTGCTCGCCGCCCGAAAGCTTGGACGGCCGATGATCGAGCCGTTGCGACAGGCCGAGCGCCGACAGCAATTGCTCGGCCCGGGCACGCGCCTCATCGGGATTCTTGTCCCGGACCAGCTGCGGAAGGATGACATTCTCGACCGCGTTGAACTCGGGCAACAGGTGGTGGAATTGATAGACGAAACCGAGCAGCTCGCGCCGAAGCCGAGTGCGCCCGTTGTCATCGAGCTCGGCGGCTTCCTGGCCCTGCAGGCGGATCGATCCCTTGAACCCGCCCTCGAGCAGCCCGACCGCCTGCAGCATGGTCGATTTGCCGGATCCGGAGGGCCCGACGAGCGCGACGATCTCTCCCGGCGCGACCTGGAGGTCGGCCCCGCGCAGCACTTCGATCGTCAGGTCGCCCTGTTTGAAGCTGCGCTGGAGGCCCCGCGTGACGAGGACCGGCTCACTCATAGCGCAGGACCTGCACCGGGTCGGTGCCCGCGGCCTTGTACGCGGGATAGAGCGTCGCGAGGAACGACAGGATCAGCGCGGTGAGGACGATCGCGGTCACCTCGAGCGGGTCGGTCCTGGACGGGAGATCGGTCAGGAACCGGACGGACGGATCCCACAGGTTCTGGCCGGTGAGCGCCTGGATCGCGTCGACCACGCCCTGGCGGAAGTACAGGAAGATTGCTCCGAGGATGATTCCCAGCACGATCCCCAGCGAGCCGATCGTCACCCCGACCGTCACGAACACCTTCATCATCCCGCGCCGGCTGGCGCCCATGGTCCTGAGGATCGCGATATCGCGGGTCTTGGCGCGCACCAGCATGATCAGCGACGAGAGGATATTGAACACCGCGACCAGAACGATCAGCGACAGCACGACGAACATCGCGACCCGCTCGACCTCCAGCGCCTCGAACAAAGCCGAGTTCATCTGCCGCCAGTCGACGATGATCCCTCGCCCCCGGACCAGCGGCTGGAGCGGCGCAAGAATTTCCTGCACCTTGTCCGGGTTGGACGTCTGGATTTCGACCATTCCGACCTGGTCGCCGAGCATCAGAAGCTCCTGGGCATCCTGCATCGGCATCACGACGAACGCCTTGTCGTAATCGTAGATCCCGACCTCGAAGACGGCGGCCACGGTGTAGCTGACGATTCGCGGCACAGTCCCGACCACCGTCGAACGCCCTTCGGGGCTGATCAGGCTGATCTCGCTTCCGGGATAGGCCCCGAGCGCTTCGGCGAGGCGCGACCCGATCGCGACCTTCCCGCTCCCGGGGGTCACGGCCCTGAGGTCCCCGGCGACCACGTTCGAGGTCATGGTCTTGTTGGCGAGGATATCCTGGACCTGGAGCCCGCGAACCAGCACGCCCTCGACCCGGCCGTTGGCCGAGGCCATCAGCGGCTGCTCGATGAGTGGCAGCGCCGTCGTTACCCCGGGCGTCTTCCTTGCCCGGTCGGCGATCTGCTCCCAGCCGGCGAGACGCCCGTCATATCCCTGGATGACGGCATGGCCGTTCAATCCGACAATCTTGTCGAACAGCTCGGCGCGGAAGCCGTTCATGACGCTCATCACGATGATCAGCGCGGCAACGCCGAGCGCGACCGCGATCAGGCTGATCGTCGCGACGAGGAAGATGAAGCCCTCGCCCTTGCCCGGAAGCAGATAGCGGCGGGCGAGCATCCGCTCGGCGCGGTTGAGAATCATTTGGTCAGCCTCGAAAGCGCGGATTCGAGGCTCAACTCCTCGCGCTCGCCGGTTGAACGGCGCTTTAACTCGACCGTGCCGGCCGCGATCCCGCGCGGGCCGACGATGACCTGCCAGGGCAGGCCGATCAGGTCCATCGAGGCGAGCTTAGCCCCGCCTCGCTCGTCCCGATCGTCGTAAAGCGTTTCGACTCCGGCGGCGGTGAGCCTTGCATAAACGCTGTCCGCGGCGGCGGCGCTCGGCTTGTCGTCGGCACGCATGGTGACGACCCCGGCGCGCCACGGGGCTACCGGTTCGGGCCAGATGATCCCGTTGTCGTCGTGGCTCGCCTCGATGATCGCTCCGACGAGTCGCGATACTCCGATGCCGTAGCTGCCGCCGACCGGAGTGACCGGCTGGCCGTCCTGGCCGCTGACCGTGAAGCCGAGCGGATTGGTGTACTTGTCGCCGAAGTAGAAGATGTGCCCGACCTCGATCCCGCGCGATTGCCTGAGGTCGGCGCCGAGCGCGGCCTCGCGGGCCTCGTCGC